>MPNF01000492.1 GCA_002238885.1 Alphaproteobacteria bacterium bin95
ACCTCGCCCGTCCGCCGCTCTACCGGTTGAGCGCGGGCGGAACCACCGCCTATGCGCGCGACGACGGACACCGGGTCGAGCTGATGGAGTCGACCTTCAAGGGCCGGCGCAAGGTCGAGATTTCGCGGTTCAAGGGTCTCGGCGAGATGCCGCCCGGCCAGCTTCGCGAGACCACCATGGACCCGGACCGCCGCTGCCTGCTGCGGGTGGAGCTGGAGCCCGAGGAATCGCTGGAGACGATGGAACGGCTGATGGGCCGCAACCCCCGCCACCGCCTCGCCTTCATCCAGGAAAACGCCGAATTCGCGGGCGAACTGGACGTCTGAGCAGCTTTCGGTTCTCGGGCGCCGCCCCCGCCGGAATGGGTGCAGGCGTCTCTCGCTTTTGCGCTTGCACCACTTGCTCTCGCCGGTGTATGGAACAAAAGAGAAACCTGCGGCGCAATCCGCAAGGAGGCGGCATGGCTGACAATTCGGCAATCGAGTGGACGGACGCGACATGGAACCCGGTGACAGGCTGCACCAAGATCACCAGCGGCTGCGACAACTGCTACGCGGCGCGTTTCGCAGAGCGGTGGCGCGGCGTGAAGGGACATCCTTACGAGCAGGGCTTCGACCTGAAGGAGTGGCCCGAGCGGCTGGACCAACCGGCGCGCTGGAAGGCGCCGCGCATGATCTTCGTCAACTCCATGAGTGACCTGTTCCACAAGAAGGTGGGAAAAGAATTCATCGACGATGTTTTCGACCGGATGGAGGACGCCAATCACCACACCTATCAGGTGCTGACGAAGCGAAGTTCCCTCATGCGCAATTACCTCAGACGCCGCTATCCGGGCGGAGAAGCGCCGGCGCATATCTGGTGTGGCGTCTCGGTGGAGGACGGCGCCGCAAAGGCCCGCATCCGGCATTTGCAGGCCGCGCCGGCGGCCGTGCGCTTCCTCTCCATAGAGCCGTTGATCGGCCCCATCGGCAACCTCGACCTCGACGGCATATCCTGGGTTATCGTCGGCGGCGAAAGCGGCCCGAACGCACGCGCCATGCAACTGGAATGGGTTCGCGACATCCGCGACCGCTGCGCCGACGCCAAGGTACCGTTCTTCTTCAAGCAATGGGGAGGAAAGACGCCCAAGGCCGGCGGGCGTTTGCTTGACGACAAGGAATGGAATGAACTGCCCCGGACCGCCGCGCTGGAATCCGCAGTCGATACGATTCAGAAGGCAGCCGCCTGATGCAGCCTCAAATCGAACGCTATCGAGGGCGCGAACAATCCTATATCAAGCATTTCCTTCTCAACAAATATCTGGAAGCCGCCGCTTTCAAACTCCTCCAGCCGAGACGGGGGCCGCCCGTCTTCAATTTTGTGGATGCGTTCGCCGGCCCATGGCGTGTATCGGACGATGACAAATTCTCCGATGCTTCCTTCTCTCAAGCGGTCGCAACGCTGGAGACGGTCCGCCGGCAATTGACGAAAATGGGGCGTACTGGCCTTGAGGTGCGGTATCGGTTCTGTGAACGAAATCCGGACTCCATCGTCAGGCTTCGTCGATTTGCTGCCGAGAGGCAGGAATTCGACATTCAGGTTTTCCAAGGGTCGTTCGAGGACAATATTGACGATGTTGCCGCTGCTTGCTGTGAGGGCTTTACTTTCACATTCATTGACCCTACGGGTTGGGATATAGAATCAGATAAGGTTTTTTCTTTCTTGAAAAACCTTAATGGAGAATTTCTTTTTAACTTCATGGCCGAGGACATCAATCGGCATGTTGGATGGGATGGGGTATCAGAATCTGTCGGCCGTTTTCTTGCCGATCCGGCCTGGAAACAAGAATTTATCGATCTGCCTGATGATTGGCCTAACGAAAGGAAAATTCTCTATTTGCTGAAAATGAAAATGAAGGAGGCGGGAGTCGCGACTTATTTGCCGGAAATGGACATATTGCGACCGAGAGACCGTCGGGTGAAAATGCGCCTTCTACTCGGCACACATCATGCCTTGGGGGTAGAGGTGTTTCGAACGGTTCAGAAAAATGTTGAGATGGAAGCCGTTTCGACCCGACAAAGCATTGCCATCGAGAAAAGCGGGCAGCCTTTTCTGTTCCCGAACAGCCAGCTCGTTGAAATCGAAGCGAACCGCGATGGCGTCGGTTGTCCAACGCACATCGAACGTGCCGCCGAAATGTTGCGTTGTATTGTAAGTCAGATGCCCGGCATCGAGTTTGAAAAGCTGACAGGCATGGTGATGGAACTAGGTCGTGTACCCATAAGGTGTTTCGTGATTTGCGAAGATGTGATTCAAGCTCCCAACCTCAGGGAGTTTGGAGATGGGCCGCTACGATCTGACAGACTTCGAATGGCGTGTGATCGAGCCGCTGCTGCCGAACAAGCCCCGCGGCGTCCCTCGGGTGGACGATCGCCGAGTGTTGAACGGCATTCTGTGGGTGCTTCGCACGGGGGCGCCGTGGCGTGACCTCCCGGAGCGCTACGGGCCTTATACGA
>MPNF01000493.1 GCA_002238885.1 Alphaproteobacteria bacterium bin95
GCGGCATACCGGGAGCCACTCCGCCGTTCGCGCCGGCGCCGTCGCGAAAAGACACCCGAGAAGCTGACGGGAGACGTGTGTCCTGCACTTGCCCGGTTCACGCGCGCGCAGGCGCAATCAGGCGCGCGAACCGCGCCGGCGCAAACGCGGGCCGGCGCGCGCGCGATACGCGCGATACAGGGTCCCGCCGCTTGGGCGAGCCGGCGGGACGAACGGAACGAAGAGGGATTGGAGAGAGGGACCCATGCCGAAGACGCGAAGCCGGGGAAACCGGACGGAATACCCGGAACCCCTGCCCGGAACGGCGGCTGCAGGCCCGAACGGGCGGTCGTGCAAGCGGCATCCGCATGGGAACCATGACAGAACATGACATATCATGACACTTTGCAGGGGTCCCGGCAGCCGCGCTATCCGGCTTCTGCCGGAACCGGGGATCGGACACATATCGGAGGGAGGTCGCAATGACGGCTTTTGCGGATTACGAAGACCACGATGCGGTCGGGCTGGCCGGGCTCGTCGCAAGCGGCGAGACCACGCCGGACGAGCTGCTGGATGCCGCCGTCGAGCGGGTCGAGGCGCGCAACGGGGCCGTCAATGCGGTCACCAACCGGCTCTACGACTACGGCCGCCGGGCCATTGCCGACGGCCTGCCCGACGGGCCGCTCAAGGGCGTGCCCTATCTGCTGAAGGATTTGAGCGCCTCGCTGGCCGGCTGCCCGACCACGCGGGGCTGCAAATTCTTCGAGGACGTCGTGCCGGCGGAGGACAGCGAGCTCGTCAGGCGGCTGAAGCGCGCGGGCGTGGTGGTCTTCGGGCGCACCAACACCTGCGAACTCGGGCTCAGCCTCACCTGCGAGCCGCAATTGCACGGGGCCACGAAGAACCCCTGGGACACGACGCGCATATCCGGCGGCTCCAGCGGGGGTGCTGCCGCCGCAGTGGGCGCGCGCATGTTGCCGGCGGCGCACGCCTCGGACGGCTTCGGCTCGATCCGCGCCCCGGCGGCCTGCTGCGGCCTTGTCGGCCTGAAGCCCACCCGCAACCGCAACACCATGGCGCCCTTCATGGGCGAGGGGCTGGGCGGCCTTTCCACCGAACACGCCGTCACGCTCACCGTGCGCGACAGCGCCGCCCTCCTCGACGCCACATGCGGGCCGGGCGCGGGCGACCCCTACAGCGCCGCCCCGCCGGCCCGCCCGTTCCTGAATGAGGCCGGCGCCGATCCGGGCAGCCTGCGCATCGCCTTTACCACCCGGACGCCTAACGGCGCCGAGGTCGGGGCCGACGCGCTCCGCGTGCTGCAGGAGACCGCAAGCCTGGCCGCCGATCTTGGGCACCGGGTGGAAGAAGCCGACCCCGCCATAGACGGCGAGGCGGTGGTGCCGACCTTCCTCACCCTCATGGCCGCCAACACCGCGGTCAACCTCGCGAGCCACCCGACCGCCGGGCGCGCGGCCCGCGAGGACGAGGTCGAGCGCATCACCTGGCTCTCGGCGAAAATGGCCGAGCAGGTCACCGGCGCCGACTATGTGCGCGCAACGCAGACCATGCACCGGCTCGGCCGGCAGATGGCCGCCTTCCACTCGGACTACGACATCCTGCTGACGCCGGGGCTGGCGACCGGCACGGCAGTGAAGCTCGGCTGGCTCGACATGACGATGGACGATGTGGACGAATACTGGCGCCGCGTCTTCCATTTCTCGCCATTCACGGTCTGGTTCAACATCACCGGCCAGCCGGCGATCATGCTGCCCATAGGCACGAACGCCGACGGCCTGCCGGTCGCGGTGCAGGCGGTCGCGCCATACGGGGACGAGGCGACGCTCTTCCGCTTCTCCGCCCAGCTCGAAGCCGCCCGCCCCTGGTTCGACCGCAAGCCTGCGCTGGTTCGCGAGACCGCCTGAACCGGCGCAGACCGCCGTTCTTGCGCATTCCCGGCGGATTGCGGACTATTTCGGGGTCGAGGAGCCGGCCCCATGGACCTCATTTCCCTGATCCAGGAAGGTTCGACACCGTTCCTGTATCTGGCCGCCATCGGCCTGGTGCTGGGCTCGCTTCACGGCCTCGAGCCGGGCCATTCCAAGACCATGATGGCCGCCTTCATCGTCGCCGTGCGGGGGACGCCGGCTCAGGCCGTCCTGCTCGGGGTCTCCGCCGCGTTCTCCCACAGCATTATCGTGTGGGTGCTGGCCGTGCTGGCGCTCACCTGGGGGGACGAGGCGATCGGCGAGACGCTGGAGCCCTGGTTCGTCGCGGGCTCCGGAGCGGTCGTCATCGCCGTCGGCGTCTTCATGCTCTGGCAGGCGTTCCGGCGCGCCCGCGCACGCCGGAGGCATCGCGGCCACGATCGCGACGAGGACGCCCATGCCCGCGGCCATGCCCGCGAGATCGAGGCCCGGTTCGCGGGCGGCAGGGCGACCGGTCTGCAGACCGTCGGCTTCGGGCTGGTCGGCGGCCT
>MPNF01000494.1 GCA_002238885.1 Alphaproteobacteria bacterium bin95
AACCGGTGCGGTAAACGAAGCTGGAAAGCCGCGCGCGGTAGGCCTCGACGTCGGCCAGCGGCCGCGACGCGAGGGCGGTCTCCCTTGCGGCCCCCGCGGCCGCCCGCCCGACGCGGCCCCGGGGAGCCGGGGCCGACGGGCGCCGCAGGGCCGGGGATGGAACGGCCTCGGCAGCAGATAGTCGCGGCCGAACTGCAGCCGCCGGTCGCCATAGGCGCGCGCGACCTCGTCGGTGATGCCCTCGCGCGCCAGATCCGCCAGCGCCCGGACGCTGGCGAGCTCCATATTGCGGTCGATCCCGGTCGCGCCGACATCGAGCGCCCCGCGGAAGATGAACGGAAAACAGAGCACATTGTTGACCTGATTGGGATAATCGCTCCGGCCGGTGAGGACGATTGCGTCCGGGCGCACGGCGCGGACCTCTTCCGGCATGATCTCCGGCACCGGATTGGCAAGCGCCATCACCATCGGGTCGGGGCCCATGCGCCGGACTTGCTCCGCGTTCAGCACACCGGGCCCGGACAGGCCGAGGAAAATCTCTGCGCCGTCGATGACCTCGTCCAGCGTACGGGCGTCGCTGTCCTGTGCGAAGGCGGCCTTGTGCGGTTCGGCGGCGCGCCCCTTGCAGACCAGCCCGTCGATATCCACCAGCCATACATTCTCCCGCTTCACGCCCAGGTCGAGCAGCATGTTCAGGCAGGCTATGCCGGCCGCCCTGCCGCCGGTCGAGACCAGCTTGACCCGTCCCAGGTCCTTGCCGAGCAGATGCATGCCGTTGACGATGGCGGCCGCCACGACGATGGCGGTGCCGTGCTGGTCGTCGTGGAAAACGGGAATGTTCATCTCCGCCTTCAGCCGGTCCTCGACCAGGAAGCAGTCCGGCGCCTTGATGTCCTCCAGGTTGATGGCGCCGAATGTCGGCTCCAGCCGCCGGATCGTATCGGCCAGCGCGTCGGGATCGCTTTCGTCGATCTCGATGTCAAACACGTCGATATCGGCGAATTTCTTGAACAGGACGGCCTTGCCCTCCATGACCGGCTTGGCGGCCAGCGCGCCGATATTGCCGAGCCCGAGCACCGCGGAGCCGTTCGTCACCACCGCCACCAGGTTGGACCGCGCCGTGTAGCGCGCCGCATCATCCGGCCGTTCGGCAACCGCCCTGCTCGCCTCGGCGACGCCCGGCGTGTAGGCCAGCGACAGGTCGCGCTGGTTAGCCAGCGGCTTGGTCGGGCGGATGGCCAGTTTTCCCGGTCTGCCCGCTTCGTGATAGCGCAGTGCATCCCGGTTCATCTTCTGCCCTCCCGCCCCGCGAAACGCCGGGCCGGCGTCCGCCTTCAGTGGATGCCCTGCATCTCCGGGATGCTCTCCGAGGCGCGCCAGAAGCGGTCCAGGCTGTCGGTATGGACGGCGGCTGCGGCTTCCCCACCGCCCGGTTCGGGGCGCGGCTCAAGGTCGAAATGGCCCCAGCGGTCCTCTCCGCGCACCAGCGAGGCCGAGAGCCGCACTGGCGACACATGGCGGACATGGGCCGGGATATAGCTGATGCCGATGCCGATGCGCCGCCGACTCGAGCGGTTCGGGCCGGAGCTGTGCATGGTCATCGTGTGGTGGAAGGAGACTTCGCCCGGCGCGAACTCCAGATAGGCGGCGTCGGCCTCGTCCACGCTGCGCCGGACGGTCTGGCCGCGCGAGAGCATGAGTTTCTCGTCCTCATGGTCGCGGTGCTTCACCTGTCCTTCGCGGTGGGAGCCGGGCAGGAAGCGCAGGCACCCCATTTCCCTGGTCGACTCGGTGAGCGCAATCCAGGCGGTGACCTGCTCCAGCGGTTCGAGGCCGAAATAGGTCCCGTCCTGGTGCCAGGGCACGAAGGTCTCGCTCCCGCCTTCCTTGATCCAGACGGTGGTATGGAACACCAGGATGTCAGGGCCGATGACTGCCTCCACCATGTCCAGCAGCGCCCGATGGCGCACAAGCTCCGCCGCCCAGGGAAACAGCAGGTAGGGCTTTACGCGGGCGTCCTGCTGGCGCCTGGAGGGCTTGCGCCCCGCCTCGACGCAGGAGCCCTCGCACGCCTCGCGATAACGGGCCGCCTCGGCGGCCGCCAGCAGGGGTTGCGGACGGATGAAACCGAAGTCGCGATAGTGGTCGAGGTCGCGCCGGGCGATCATGGCTGGAGCCTCTCTCTCGTCCACGCCCCCCCTTCGGCGCGGCAGACGATTCGGTCATGCAGGCGGTGCTCTCCCCGCCGCCAGAACTCGATGCGGGAGGGACGGAGCCGGAAGCCGCCCCAGAATACCGGCCTCGGAATGTCGGCCTCGCCGAACCGGTTCTCGATTTCGGCAATGCGGGCCTCGAGCGCCGCGCGGTCGGCCACCGGCTCCGATTGGCGCGACGCCCAGGCGCCGATCCGGCTGCCGCGCTCCCGGCTCGCGAAATAGGCGTCGGAGACGGCGTCT
>MPNF01000495.1 GCA_002238885.1 Alphaproteobacteria bacterium bin95
TGAAAGGCTCGATGGGACGACGCGCCAACCCCTACGACAACGCCATGATGGAAAGCTTCATGAAAACCCTGAAGGTCGAGGGCGTCTATCCCATGGCCTTCGAGACCGCCGAAGACGTCGCACAGCAGCTGCCGCGCTTCATCGACAGCTACAACCACAGACGCCTGCACTCCGCACTCGGATATCTGAGCCCCAAACTCTTCGAGGAAAAACAGTCCCGCTACCCTGTCAAAAATGCCGCTTGAAACTGTCCGACCCAAAGGGCCCACTCCAAAGTGTGGTGCTCGCATACAGGGACGGCACGACCGTCCCGGCGCCGTCGTGGAAAGGGGCGAAGCGCGTAAGCCCGCCCCGGCCAGGGTTGAACTCCACTCCCCTGTAAGCCGTTCGATGAACGCGATGCAGGACGGTTCTTTGCGGCATGTCGGCGTATTCCGGCGCCGAGAGCTGCGCCGGCGGCTGGTGGATCGCCATCCGTTTCAGCCGATGGCCGTTTCACGCAAGCGGTCCGCCGCCTTCAGAACACCGTCCCTGTCGTCGAGCGCTTCTTCGGGGGATCTCCCGTCGAGCCAGCCATTGCCCCCTCGGAACCAGAATGCGATCTGCCAAGGCGTCATGTCATCCGGCAGCCGTTTCAACACGTCTGCGATGACGGGGCGCGGCCTGCCGTCTGCAAACTGGAAGTCCGGGAACAGCTGCGCCCGGCCGGCGCGCACGGCGAAGACCTTCTTCTCGCGTCTCCACCGGGAGGCCGGTTCGCTCGGGTTGGCCGACTGCCCTCCATGCATGTGCTCGTGGATGCCGGCCGCCGTCCAGGTCTTCGTTTCCAGCAGGTAGCGCGCGCGCAGCTCGGCATTGTCCCGCTCGATCTCCCGATCGACATCCGCGCGTTCTTCGCCCTCAAGATACAGGTCGACCAGGGTTTCGATATGGCGCTCGGTGATTGCTTCGCGGCGCTGTTCGGCAATGCGCCCGACCGTCTCCAGCACCCGGCGCATGACGACCCCCTGCTCGCGCGAGCGGGCTCCGATCAGAAGCCATTGCCCGGGATTCCCTCCCGGACCCTCTGTCGTCTCGATCCTCTCGCGCACCCGACTCGGAAAATTCTCGAACTCATCCGGCGTCAATTCCACTGCCGGGATGGGTTCCACCAGCTCGCCCATTGGTCATCTCCGCGTGAATGTCGCATGTGACATGATTTATAGCTATTCTCACAATTCGTCAAGGCGGGTTCCCATATGACGCCGTCAGATAACGGGGCCGTGGAAAAGCGGCCCATAGTTTCGGAGGGGGATGTGAGGAAGAAGGATAGTGCCGCGCATGCGACTGCCGGGAGGAAACTGGGCGGCGCGGCGCTGGCGCTCCTGCTGCTCGTCCTCGCGACGGACGCAGCAGCGCAGGCGCGTGAGCGCCTGTGAACACGGCGGCAGTGCCAAGCGCTTCTACCGCCGGCGGTGGCCAGGCCGTTCCCGGCAGGGGCCGGGACAGGCGCGGGACGCCCGGTTCAGGCGGCTGCTTCCACGGTAATCACCAGGCGCTTTCCAAACCGCGCCAGGGCTTCCTCCAGCCTGCCAATCTTTGTGGCATGGCGCGGGTCGAGCATGCGGCGAACCTCGCTTTCCTGGACACCCAGGGCCGCCGCGAAAGCGCTGTTGGACAGCCGCTGCTCGCGCAGGGCCTCGTAGAGCGCCGTCTTGGCGGCCAGAACCGCGCCGGGCGTCACCGCGGGCCGATCCTTCGCCGGGCTCGGCGCGGGAATATCCTCGCGCCGAGCCATGCGGCCCGCGATCGCTTCCTCAAGGCAGTCGGCGGCTTCCGCGATCGCCTCGGCGAGCGTGTCGCCGTCCGTGAGCGCCTCGTCGAAGTCCGGGAAGGAGACCGAATAGCCGCCTTCGGGTTCCTTGTGGAGGTCGATGGGGTAGCTGTAACGCGTTGCCATGATCGGAACTCCCTAAGGGTCGTTCGGGTCGATGCCGAGCTGCTTGCACATGCCGTGAAGCGTGCCGGTCTTGAGCGGCTTCCTCCGGTCCTTCACCACGGTATGCCGATCACCGTAATAGAGGGTGCCGTGGCTGCCCTTGCCCCTCGTCCGGTCGAACCTGACCGCGACCCCGTTCCTGCGCGCCAGCCTTCTCACCCTTGCGATGAATTCACGCCCGTTCACGGACGGCAATCTCGCACAAAAATGCACGAATGGCTACTCGTCTCCCCGAGCATCTTGAACGAGGCCTGCTGAGGGCGCCGCCGATCCTGAGGGCTCTGTTGCAAACCGGTCTGAAGGATACAGTAAACCGTGGGAGAGGCTGGTTTCGACCTATGCTTCCGCTGTGGCCAGATGGTCCCGTAGCAAAGACATCGCCTCGGTCAGGGCACATGGGCCGATGCCGAAGGCGCGCTCGACGATCCTCGCCTCGCCGAGAATGCCGGCCTGAATGGCGAACGTCCTCGCCTG
>MPNF01000496.1 GCA_002238885.1 Alphaproteobacteria bacterium bin95
GAGTGCATCGTGCTGTTCGGGCACAATCCGAAGCCGCATTCCTGGACGCCGGAATACAACGCCATCCGCCGCGCGCAGGAGCGCGGGGCCAAGCTGATCGTGCTCGATCCGCGCCGGTCGGAGAATGCCGAACTCGCCGACATCTGGCTGCCGCTCAAGGTCGGCACCGACGCCGCCATGTGTCTCGGATGGCTCAAGGTCATCATGGACGAGGGCCTCTGGGACCGGGACTTCGTCAAGCGCTGGACGGCGGGATTCGACGAGCTCCGCGCGCGCGTCGATGAATTTCCGCTGGACCGGGTTGCGGAAATCACCGGCGTTGCGCCTGACCGGATCGCCGAGGCCGCGCGCCTCTATGCGCAGTCCGGCCCCGCAGTCATCCCGTGGTCGCCGATCACCGACCAGCAGCGCAACTCGACCTCCGCGATCCGCCTGCAGGCGATCCTGCGCGCCATCTGCGGCAATCTCGACGTTCCGGGCGGCGACGTGCTCCACGGATTCCACCCGCGCATCGTGCCGGAGACGGACCTGGAGCTTCACGACGCGCTGCCGGAGGCGCAGAAGGCCAAGCAGCTGGGGTCCGACACCCATCCGGTGTTCACCTATCGCGGCGCCGCCTCCCTGGAAGAGCCAACCTTGCGCGTCTGGGGCCGGCGATACGCCAACATCGTCTCCGGCTGCTACATGGCCACGCCGTCGGCCGTGTTCCGGGCGATGGCCGACGGGGAGCCCTATCCGGTCAAGGCGTTCTTCGCGCTCGGCAACAACACGCTGCTCAGCTTCGCCAACATGCAGCTGATCCAGAGGGCGCTGTTGAACCAGGACCTTCTCGTCACCTTCGAGCACATGAAGACGCCGACGGCCGCGCTCTCCGATTACATCCTGCCGGGCGATGCCTGGACGGAGCGCAAGGCGCTGGCGGACGGATTCGGCTGGACCGCGCTCTGCCGCACCTCGCAGCAGGCGACGGAGCCGCCCGGGGAGGCACGCAGCGTTTACGATTTCTGGCGCGACCTTGCGGTGCGGTTCGGCCTCGGCAATCATTTTCCGTGGGAAACGGCGGACGCCGTGCTGGATCACCGCGTGGCGGCCCTCGGCATGGATTTCGACAGCTTCGCCCGGCAGCACGCCCTGCATACGGACGGCCTCCAGTTCCGGAAATACGAAAAGACGGGCTTCGCCACGCCTTCCGGCAAGGTCGAGCTTTCGTCTTCCGTGCTGGCCGAGCTCGGTTTCGACCCCCTGCCCTACTGGCGCGAGGAGCCGGCGGCGCCCGAAAACATGCCGCTCCGCCTGTTCACTGGCCTGCGCGAAGACGCCTATTTCCAGACCGGCCACCGCCATATCGCGGCCCTGCGGGCCCGCGCGCCCGAGCCCCTGCTCTTCCTTCACCCCGACGATGCTGCCGAAGCCGGCATAGCGGACGGCCAGCCCGCTGTCGCCGAAACGGCGCAAGGGCGCGTGCACATGAAGGCCGCCGTCCGCGACGACATGCAGAGGGGCCTGGTGCGGATTCCGCATGGCTGGTGGCTACCGGAGGTCGGGCTCGAGAGCGCCTGGGAGATGGCCGACGCCCAGCTCTGCCCCGACGACGACGACTTCTTAGACCGCGAGCAAGGCATCCCCCACTTCAAGGGCATCCCCTGCCGGGTGGCACCGGCGGCTTAACCCTTCTCCGCCGACCGGTCTGCGCCCACCCTCGCGGCCAGCGCTGCGCTCAGGAAGTCGTCGATATTGCCGTCGAGCACGCCCTGGGCGTTGCCTTTCTCGACGCCGGTGCGCAGGTCCTTCACCATCTGGTAGGGCTGGAGGACGTAAGAGCGGATCTGGTTGCCCCAGCCGATATCCGCCTTTGCCGCCTGCTCCGCCGCCGCTTCGGCCTCCCGGCGCTGGAGTTCGTGCTCGTAGAGCCGCGCCTTCAGCATGCCCATGGCGGTTGCCCGGTTGCGGTGCTGCGAGCGGTCGTTCTGGCACTGGACGACGATGCCGGTCGGCATATGCGTGATCCGGACGGCGCTCTCGGTCTTGTTGACATGCTGCCCGCCGGCGCCCGATGCCCGATAAACATCGACGCGGAGCTCGCTCTCGTCGATCTCGACCTCGATACGGTCGTCCACCACCGGATAGACCCAGGCCGAGGCGAAGCTGGTATGGCGGCGCGACTGGCTGTCGAAGGGCGAGATGCGGACCAGGCGGTGGACGCCGCTCTCCGTCTTCAGCCAGCCATAGGCGTTGTCGCCCTTCACCCGCACGGATGCTGACTTGATGCCCGCTTCCTCGCCGGGGCTTTCTTCGATCCATTCCAGCTTGTAGCCGCCGGCGTCGGCCCAGCGCACATACATGCGCAGCAGCATCTGGGCCCAATCCTGGGCCTCGGTGCCGCCCGCGCCGGCGTTTACTTCCAGGTAGCAGTCGTTGCCGTCGGCCTCGCCGGAAAGCAGGCTC
>MPNF01000497.1 GCA_002238885.1 Alphaproteobacteria bacterium bin95
CCGGGTCACCAGAACGGGCTGGCCGGTCTTGCCCACCCGTTCGAGAACCGCGAGGCAGGTGGCCTTGAAGGTGGATATCTGCATTTCCTCAATCCCCGCCGGCGTCTCCGGCATCTCGTAAGCCGACCGCATTTCCCGCATTCCCGGATCGGTGCCGGCTTCGGACTTTGCCGTTTCATCCGCAACGCGGCTCGCCGGCACGCCCTCGGCGATGCGTCGCCCGACGAGTTCCAGCAGGCGGCGGTATCGGGCGGCGTCCCATTCATGGCGCCAGCCGGAACCGCTATGGACGCCGAGCGAGCGCAAATGCCGCCGGACCGCATTCGGCGCAACAGCCAATGCGCCCGCCATGTCGTTCACGGTGTAGCGCTCGCCCGCCCGGCGCATTGCTCCGCCCTTTCTTTACGGCCTTTATCTTATGAACATACTATGGTCAAAGACCATGATCAATCCATATTCATTCGTTCCACCACTGCCCGCCGATCACCATCCCTGCCGGGAACAGGCGTTGGTCGCCGCCGAGCACGACGCCGTCGGAATCCTCATAGTCGAACCGCCCCGAACGCAGTTCGAGCACCGAGGCATCGGCAGCCACGCCCGGCTCCAGGCTACCCAGGTCGGGCCGCCTGAGCGCCGCTGCGGGCGCGCCTGTCGCCGCGCGCAGCACCTCGACCAGCGGCATGCCCAGGACCAGGAACTTCGACATGGTGACGAGCAGGTCGAAGGCGGGGCCGCCGATGGAGAGCGTATGCACGTCGCTCGAAATGCAGTCCGGCATGAACCCGGCGGTCAACATGGCCCGCCCAGTGCCGAAACCGAACGAACCCTTGCCGTGGCCGATATCGAAAATGACGCCCCGCTCGCGCGCCGCCAGCGTCTCCTCGCGCACGGCGCCGTCGGCCCGCGCCGGGCTGTTCGGGAAGGAACGGAAGCAGTGCGTCAGCACGTCGCCGGGACGAAGCCGGTCCATGACCTCGCGGCGGCTCGGGGGCGGGAAGTCCAGATGCGCCATGACCGGCAGGCCCAGCTCCTCGGCTACCTCGATGGCGATGTCGAGCGGGGCGATGCCGCTCGACCCGCCGGCGCCGAGGCCGACCCTCACCTTGATCCCGACAACGAGGTCCGCATGCTCGCGCGCCACGCGCACGCATTCCCGGGCGTCCAGCAGGCGCATGTCCTGGCACTCGCCGACCATCACGGCCTCGCTGAAGGCGAATATCCCTGGAAAGGACACGTTCAGGAACGGCAGGACGCGGGGCTTTGCGGGCTCGATCACATGGCGTCGGAAACCGGCCAGATTCGCCGGCCCCGCCGTCCCGGCATCGACCAGCGTCGTCGTCGCGCCCTGCCTTGCAAGCTCCTCGGGATCAACGCCGATCGAGGTGCCGCCCCAATAGACATGCGTGTGCAGGTCGATGAGACCGGGCGACACAATGCAACCGCTCACATCGCGCACATCGCGGGCCTCCCCGGCCGGGAGGCCCGGTCCGATTTCGGCGACGCGGCCCCCGGCGAAGGCGACATCGGCCGCCCGGTCTACACCGCGGGCCGGGTCGATCACCCGCCCGCCCTTCAGCAACAGGTCGTGCATGCGTTCCTCCTCAGTCTTCGTGCAGCAGCGCCTCCAGTTCGTCCGGATCGGTCACGGGGAGCGAGCAGACGGGGCCGCGGCAGACATAGGCGGTCGGGCGGCCCTCGATGGCGGTCTTGCCGGCGGCGGGGTGGCCTGCCGGCAAGGTTTCCGAGGCGTCGATGAGCGCGAGCACGCGGTTCGGCAGCGAGACCCGCTCGACCGCCCGGCGCAGCCGCCCGTCGTCGCCCGCCAGCACCACCTGCACCGCCTCCTGCAACAGCGCATTGGCGTTCAGCAGGGTCGAGAGCGGGAAGATATTGCGCGCCGTCTCTCCGGAGAAGGCCGCCACGGCCGCCTCGGCGCGCTGCCGGTAGCGGGCATCGCCCGTCAGCCACCAGAGCCGGGCCAGCGCCTCCACCATCATGCCGTTGCCCGACGGCGTGGGGTTGTCGGCAGCGGTCCTGGCGCGCACGATAAGGCGTTCGGTGTCGTCGGCGGCGAAGAACCAGCCGCCTGTCCCGTCGCCGTAGTGGCGTTCGACGACCTCCAGCCAGCCGATTGCGCATTCGCGGTAGCGCCGGTTGCCGGTCGCCTCCTCCAGCAGCAGAGCTGCGCGCATCATGGCGGCATAGTCGTCCAGACTCGCAGGGTGTCGCGCCTGGCCGAGCCGCCAGCTGTGCCGGAGCCGCCCGTCTGGCGCCGCCATGTGCGTCTCGACGAACGCGAAGGCGCGCTCGGCGAGCGCAATCCAGCCCGGCTCGTCGAAGGCAGCGCCGGCGGCGGCGAGGGCGCCGATCATGAGGCCGTTCCAGTCCGCCAGCACCTTGTCGTCGCGCAGCGGCCGCTCGCGCCCGGCGCGCAC
>MPNF01000498.1 GCA_002238885.1 Alphaproteobacteria bacterium bin95
ATCATCCCGGTGCCTTTCGACCCCCGCCTGGTGGTCACGGTGCCGGAGGCGGTGGCGCGCGCCGCCATCGACACCGGCGTCGCACAGAAACCCATCGAGGACTGGCCGACCTACCGGGCCGCTCTCGCTGCCCGCCTCGATTCCACCTCGGGCAGCCTCCAGCGCATTTATGCCGAAGTGCAGGCCGCGCCCCGCCGCGTAGTGTTCGCTGAAGGCGAGGAGGAGCGCGCCATCCGCGCCGCGCTCGCCTTCCGGGCGCAGGGTTTCGGCACGCCCGTGCTGGTCGGCCGCGAGGACATCGTCCGGGACCAGATGGAGCGACTCGGCATCGCTTCCGGCGAACCGCTGGAGATCCACAACGCCGCGCTCTCCGAAGACAATGCCAGCTATATCGCCATGCTCTACGAGCGCCTCCAGCGCCGGGGACACCTGCAGCGGGACGTGCAGCGCATGGTGCATCAGGACCGCAATTGCTTCGCAGCCTGCATGGTGGCGGCGGGTGCGGCCGACGCCATGGTGACGGGGCTTACACGGTCCTTCCAGGTGAGCTTCGGAGGGGTGCGCGACGTGCTGCAGCCCACCGCCGATTCGACGCCCTGCGGCGTGACCCTCTATGTGAATCGCAACCAGACGGTTTTCGTTGCCGACACCACGGTCAACGAACGACCGGGTCCGGAGCAGCTTGCCGACATCGCAACGGCGGCGGCCGGCATGGCGCGCAATATGGGCGCGGAGCCGCGCGTCGCCCTGCTCTCCTTTTCCAATTTCGGCAACCCGCCCTTCGGAGAGGCCGCCCATGTGCGCGAGGCGGTGTCCGTGCTCGACGCTCGCGGCGTCGATTTCGAATATGAGGGCGAGATGTCGGCGGACGCCGCGCTCGACGAGGAGCTGATGCGACAGCTCTATCCCTTCGCGCGTCTTTCCGGGCCGGCCAACGTGCTCGTCATGCCGAGCCTGCACGCCGCCAACATCTCGGCCAAGATGCTGCAGATGCTCGGCGGCGGCGCCGTGATCGGGCCGGTCCTGCTCGGGCTCTCCAAGCCTGTCCAGATCGTCCAGATGGGCGCCAAGGTCTCCGAGGTCGTCAACATGGCCGTCTTCGCCGCCCATGCGGCAGGGAACGGCCGGGCTCAGTAGCCCTTGCCCGGCAGCGTTTCGTGCAGGGGGCGCACGCGGGGGTCGAGCTGCCTCTCGGTATAGTAGTCGGCCGCCGGCTTCCAGGCATCGAAGACGCGCCTGAGTTCGCCCACGGGCTCCTCGTGGATATCGACGCGGAGATCGACGAGGGGGAAGTCGTGCCCACCCCAGGCGACGAGGGCGGCCGAGTTCTGCCCGCCATGCTGGCCGCCCGCGTCGCCCCGGGTTCCGCCCCGCCATGCTGCCCGCCCGCGTCGCCCCCGGCCTCGAGCGCGGCGAGCAGGCGCTCGGCGAGCGTGTCGCCGGCAAAGCCCGCCTCGATGGCGTCCAGTACATGCTCGCCGACCAGCACATTGCCGAGCGCGATCAGACCGTCCCGCACATGGTGGCCGGCGAAATCCCGGTTCTCCCTGCCGGTGCGCGCCGCCGCCCGGCCTTGGGCGTCGATCACACCCAACTGCCGGTATTCGGGGTGCGGGTCGGTGGCAACGAGGCCGTCGATCACCGCCTCGGCCGGGCATCCGTTGGCCAGCAGGTCCTGCGCCAGCCGGCCCAGGCGGTAATCCGCAATCGCCATGATGGCGACGGCGCCGAGGCGCGAGACATGCGGCACGCGGACCCCGACGGCGAGCGAGCGGGTTGCGGTGGCGATGCCGAGTTCGCCCGTGGCCGCGTCCCGCGCAATGCAGGTGAAGGTCATCCGATTCCCCCTCCTCGCCCCGTGAAGCCCTGAGCCGCGCCGGGGCCGTTTTCTCTCCTGTTTCGCCCCGGCGAACCGGTCTGCTGACGCAGGCTGCCGAAGAAGGACGAGATGTCGGCGGCGAGCCAGTCCGGGTCTTCCAGGGCCGCGAAATGGCCGCCGCTTGCCCTGACCGTCCAGCGCCGGATGTCGGTGTACATGGTCTCGGCGAGCGAGCGCGGCGGCGTCAGGATCTCGAAAGGATGCTCGACATAGGCTGTAGGCACCGCTACCGGTTCGTCTTCCGATATGATCCAGGGCTCCCGGACACGTTGGTAGTAGGGCCAGGCCGAGGAGCCGATCGCGCCGGTAATCCAGTAGATCATGATGTTCGTCAGGAGCGTGTCCCGGCCGAAATGAGCATCGACATCGCCTCCGCAATCGCTCCACGAGCGCCACTTCTCGACGATCCACGACGCCAGCCCGGCGGGCGAATCGGTGAGCCCGAAAGCGAGGGTTTGCGGTTTGGTCCCCATGATCTGGACATAGCCGGTCTCTTCGGTCAGCCAGTGCGCCAGCTGCGCCCGATAGCGCTCCTCGTCCTCGGTTGGCTGG
>MPNF01000499.1 GCA_002238885.1 Alphaproteobacteria bacterium bin95
GAACGGAATGCGCCAGTGGCGCTCCGCCGCGCGTTCAGCCGGGCTTCGCCATCCTGAGATCCCGCCGTAACCGGTCTCCCTGCATCGAGGGAGCGGGCCGTAACCCGGCTGCGGCAGACGAAGCCCCACCTTCGGGGAAAACATGACAGGCCGCGACGACATTCTCAAGAGACATGAATACGAAGAGTCGTTCAAGGAAAACCCGGGGCTCAAGAGCAAACGGAAACATGCCGATCTTGCGACATGCGGCCGGTGAGGTTGGGACACGGACAAATCCTTGTGAATTGTTCGCAATGTCTGCTATTGCGGCGCGCGCTCTACAGGAAACAAGAGAGGACATCGCCTCATGATCGACGAGACAGGCCTGAAGAAGGGCCAGCTTCGCAAGCTCAACGCACTTCGCAAGTCTCTGGGGCCCGTCATTGCCGACGAGGCGTTTTCCAAATGGCTCGCCCAGGCGGCTGACGTTGAGCCGGAAGCCGACGAAAACGCCAGGGTTATCGCCGATAACCTGTGGGGCCTGATCCAGCAAGGCAAGCTCCAGATCCGGCGGGGCGGATATGTTGTCCGGCGCGGGCGAGGCCGCGTTATCGTGGAAGCGCGGACGGGCTAGCTACTGGCCTGTAACCGGTGCAACGACCTGGACAGGAGACGCCGGCGCGACAACATGCCCGAACACGGCATCATGCTGTGAAGCGCAATCTGCTGGAAACGGTGCGGCGTCCGGTCGGGAACATCTATGTGCGCAATATCCCGAACGCGCAGTTATGGCCAATGCGCCAACATCGCAGCCGGACCCGTCATCGGGAGCCGGCCACGGAAAGACTGAGGAGCACGGTTGATGAGCGTGTTGGCGCATGTCGTCCTTGGAGGAGCGCTGCAGAACGAGCCTGCCGCAACGCAGGCTCTGGCCTACATGCTGAGGTCCAGTCCGGACATCGCCCGGGCGTTCGTCGGAATGCTGCAAGAAGCGAATATCGAGTTCGAGCCGGGACGCGTCGAAGCCGAACAGGAACATGAAGAGGCCCGACCCGACCTGACGATCCATGACGGCGACGGTCGCGTGCGGGTCTTCGTCGAGAACAAATTCTGGGCCGGCCTTACCGATGCACAGCCCGTGTCCTATCTAAAGGACCTGCCGGAAGACCTTCCGTCCGCCCTCATGTTCATCGTTCCCGAGCAGAGGGTGCCTACCGTCTGGAGCGAACTCAGGGAGCGATGCAGACAAGCGGGATTCGAACCGGAGGATGCGCCTGGGGGAACCGCTGTGATGCGCGCCCACGTCGGCTGCCACACCATGCTGATCGCCAGCTGGCGGTACGTTCTGGACAGGTTGCTGGATGCTGCCCGTGCCGGAGGCCATGACACTATCGGACACGACATCCTGCAACTGCAGGGATTGGCGGGCCGGATGGATCGGGAGGCGTTCCTGCCGCTCCGCGGCGACGAGCTCACCGATCAGGAAGTAGCGCGCCGGCTGATAAATTACAGCGACCTGATCGGTGAAATCATAGACAAACTCGAGCATGTCGGAGTCGCTAGCAAGAAGGGGTTCGGTTTCAGTCACGGTCCCTGCCACTCCGGTCGCTCCTTCGCAGTGTACGGCAAATTCGAGTCATGGTTCGGGATCGACTTCAGAACGTGGCGCGACACCGGGATTACACCATTGTGGTGGGATTTCAGCAACAAGGCCGGTGTCACGGCCGACCGCTTCAAGACAAACCCCAAACTCTTCGCGGATGTAATCCACCACCCAAAGGGACAATATGTACCCATCCGCCTCGCGACCGGCGTGGAACGGGACAGGGTTGTGGACGACGCCGTCACACAGATGACACGAATCGCGGATTACTTGCTGGAGACGGTTCCGAACGGTTAGCCGGGATTGAAGCCGACAAGTGTGATCCAGTCTGGTTCGCCGTCCTCCCGAACGGCCCAGAACTCGCCGCCCACGCGCTCGCTGTATGCTGCGGGGACCTCCATGCCGAGGCGTCGGTAGAGCCCCGTATCTTCGGGCTTGCCCCTGTAATACATGAGGACGGCCGTTCCACCGGGCTTTAGAAGCCACTGGACTTTTCTGGATAGGAGGTCGGACTCGCCGATATAGGAAGGCGTCCCACACAGGCCCACCACTAGGTCGAATTTCCGCCCCGGCTTCGGCCAGTAGTCCTCGAACCGGGTCCGGACCAGGCAGTCCCTGAATTCGGCGTACTTGTCTGCGAAGACGCCGAGCATTCCCCGGGCGGGATCGATGCCGGTATAGCACTCCGGCGATATATCCCGAAACCGGAAATCGACGAGAGTCCCTGTGCCGCAGCCGATGTCGAGAATGTCGGCGTCCGGCCCGATCTCCAGCGCCCCATAGACCCGTTCGCTCCGCTCGACGTCGGACT
>MPNF01000500.1 GCA_002238885.1 Alphaproteobacteria bacterium bin95
CGAAGGTCCACTCGGCGGTAATCTCGGCTTCGACCTGCGCCTTTTCGGCTGCCCGGCCCAGTGCCGTGCGGGTCTTCTCCACCATCTCGTCGGTGACCGCGCGGTCCTTGTGGCGCATATCGACGGTGACCTCCGCATATTCCGGCAGGATGCCAAAGCGGTTCGGCCAGAGTTGCATGCGCGAGGCCGAGGTGCGCCCGACCGGCTCGTAGTCCCAGCCGATGTCGTTGACGGCGGCCAGGAAATAGGCGGCGCCCATCATGGCGTTCCGCCGCAACTTCATCTCGGTCGGCCCGGTATGGGCGCATTCGCCGTGGAAGACGCAATTCAGCGCGTGGCTGTAATAGCCGCCGGTCACCACACCGACCGACACACCCCGCTCTTCCAGCAGCGAGTCCTGCTCGATATGCAGCTCGAAATAGGAATCGAGCGCCCGCCCGCCGACCGGCGCATCGCCCAGATAGCCTATCCGCCGGAGCTCGTCGCCATAGCGGATGCCGTCATCGTCCTTGAGGTCGTGCAGCCACTCGACGGTCGCGAGCCCGGCGAAGACGCGCGAAGCTGCCATCGGCGGCGCAAATCGTGCGCCTTCCTCATTGGTCCAGTTGACCACCTCGATGGGACGCTTCGTGGCGATGGCGTTGTCGTCGAGCGTGCGCAGGATCTCCAGCCCCGCCAGCACTCCCAGAATGCCGTCGAAGCGCCCGCCCGCCGCCTGGGTGTCGAGATGGCTGCCGATCATGACCGGCGGCAGGCTGTCGTCCCGCCCCGCGCGCCGGGCGAAGATGCTGCCCGCTTCATCGACCGCGACCCCGCAGCCGCCGGCCTCGCTCCAGGCGGAGAACTGGTCGCGCATCTCCCTGTCGCTGTCCGAGAGGGCCAGCCGCCGCAACCCGCCCTTCGGTCCGGTCCCGATCGCGGACGAGCGGTCCAGCGTGGACCGCAGGCGTTCGGCGTCGATGGAAAGGTTGGGAAGCAGCGTCGGCATCGTGGCGCTCCTGCGGTCTGAGAGGGACGGATGCCGAGATTAGCCCAAACCGGTCGAGGCGATGGCGATTTCGCGGTACTCTCTGCCGCATGGCGTCCGGAAAAGGCAAGAACTCGCCGTCACCCGCGCTGACAATATACCCGCTTTCGCCCGTCGGCGCGGCGGAAATTGACGGCATCGACCTGTCGCAGGACCTCCTGCCGGAGCAAGTTGCGGCTATCCGGGCCGCTCTTGCCGACCATCCCGTGTTGATCTTTCCCGGCCAGTCCCTGTCAAAGACCCGGCAGGCGAGGTTCAGCAGCCACTTTGGCGAGTTGGAGGGCCATATCGGCAAGCTGTCCGATGGCAGCACCTTTCCGACGGTCCACACACTGACGAACCTCGATGCGGCCGGGACCCTCATCAACATGGATGTGGCCCGGCTCAACTGGTTCTGGCACACGGACAAGTCCTATCACGCGGTGCCAGCACTCGTGACGATCCTCTACGCTGTCGAAGTGCCGCCGTCGGGCGGCGACACGCAATTCGCCAACGCACGACTGGCCTACGACGCCCTGCCGACAGACATGAAGGCGCGGCTCGACGGACTTCGCGCGGTGCATGACTGGGTCGCCAGCCGCATCAACTCCGGGACGTCGCCAGCGACCGCCGAACAGAGGCGCGCGCGACCGCCGATCTCCCATCCGCTCGTGCGAACCCATCCCGAAACCGGCCGCAAATCACTCTATCTCGGGGTGCACGTCTCTTATGTAGAGGGCCTGCCGGAGGCAGAAAGCGCCGCACTGCTGGCTGAGCTGACGGACCATATCGGGCAGGACCGGTTCGTCTATACGCATCGCTGGCGAAGGGGCGATGTCCTGATGTGGGACAATCGCTGCCTGCTGCACCGGGCGGTGCCGAACTATGAAATCGCGCGTCATCCTCGCGTGTTGAACCGCACGGTCGTCATTGGCACGAGACCTTTCTGAGAGAATGCCTCGCCCCGGCGAGGGACCGGGCGCGGGTCAGAGGGGGAGCGAATGGGGGGCGATCTCGTCCCCGGTGCGGCCCAGAAAGTCCCGCGCGGGAGCTTCCGCGAGCATCCGCGCCTGAGATTCCTCGAGTTGCTCTCCGGCCCGCTCCGCATCGAGATGCAGAGGCTTGCCGTTCTCCACGACCGGCAGCCCGTCCACGAAGACCTCGCGGACCGCCCGGTCCGCTGCCTCGAACATGAAGGTGCGCAACGGGTCCCGCGCCGGGCGCATGGCGGGATGGTGGGGGTCGAGCAGCCCGATGTCCCCCTTCGCGCCGGCCTCCAGCCTGCCGAGATCGCTGCGCCCGAGCGCGTCGGCCCCGCCCACGGTGGCCGCACGGAACATCTCGCCCGTATCCACAGCTCGGTAGTC
>MPNF01000501.1 GCA_002238885.1 Alphaproteobacteria bacterium bin95
CGTAATGGCCTTTGAGCCGCTGCTTGGCGCGCAGCTGGAGGCCGAAATCGGTGGGCTTGCGCCGCCGCTGCCCGTGCTGGCCGGGCCCGTATTCCCGGCGGTTGTAGGGGCTTTTTGGCCGCCCCCAAAGATTGACGCCGAGACGCCGGTCGATCTTGTGTTTCGCGCTTTCGCGTTTTGCCATGGCTTTTTGCCGCTCGCTTTCGCGTTTCTTTTTGTCCCGATAGGTCCAGGCACGAATGCAAGGACGGGGCGCAGCGCCCGCGTTCTCGGGAATGGCGCGGGTTATAGCGCCGCCGGGGCTATTGTCAAACCGGGGCGGGCCTACTTATTCGGGCGGCTTGCCTCCCGGCCATACCGGGCTCCCGGCGAGGTCCGGCCATCCGATAGGCGCGCGGCAGCCTTCCGCCGCTGCGGCGGGGTCGAGCGCCGCATCCCAGTTTCCCGCGACATAGTGGTGCCCGTTCCAGGCGCCTCCCGCCTCGGAGCACAGCCACAGCAACGGCGGCACCATCGCCGAGGGCTGGACCATCGCCGCGCGGTCGATACCGGACTCTTCGGGCACCATCGGGGTATCCGTCGGGCCGCCGGGGACGACGACATTCACGGTCACCCCACTGTCGCCGAATTCCGTGGCATGGCCGGCGGACATCGCCTCGAAGCCGGCTTTCACGGGTCCGTAGGGATGGAACTTCCCGCGCAGCATGGTGAAGAAGCTGGTGGTGACGTTGACGATGCGCCCCCACTCCCGGTCGAGCATGCCCCCGACCGCGGCGCGGGTCATGTACCACGCCCCGGACAGGTTCACCGCGACGAACCGGTCCCAGACCTCGGGGTCTATCTCGTGGATTTCGACCAGGTTCGTCATGTGGTCCGCCCGGATGACGCCCATACCCAGCGCACCGTTGTTGACGAGGATATCCGGCCCGCCCAGGCGTTCCCGCACCCGTCCGACCGCCGCCTCGCACTCGGCGCAGCTTGAAATGTCTACCCGCGCCGTAATCAGCCGGCCGGCGGAGGCGTCCGCCTCGTGCCCCGCCGAAAGCCCGGCCAGCCGCCCCTCGTCGATGTCGAGCGCGGCCACCTTCGCGCCCGCGCCCAGCAGGCCGCGCACGAATTCCTGCCCGATCCCCCCGGCCGCGCCGGTAACGATGGCGACCCTGCCTTCGAGTTCCCCGGTCATCTTCGATCCCCTGCTTTGAATATAGTCGCGGCACTGTATTCCCCATCGTCCCGGAGTGCAGCCGGGAATGCGCTCCGGACCCGATACCTTCGCCGATCGTTGTCTGGGTTTCCGGCAGCGTCCACACTCGCCGCCGAGCGAGGACGGCCGGGCAGTATCGGGAAGAGTCGAATGACGGAAAAAAGCAGTCCTGCGCCCCCGTCCCGAGCCGGCGCCATCCGGCGGTGGCGGGTTGGGTTGGCGGCGCTTGCGGAGCGGGACGGGCGCATTCGGGCGGCGCTGGCCGAGGTCGGGGCGCCGCCGATGGCGCTCCGGGGGGCCGGCTTTGCGGCGCTGCTCAGGGCGATTGCGGCGCAGCAGGTCTCGGCCGCCTCGGCGCGGGCGATCTGGGGGCGGCTGGAGGCAGCGGCCGGCGGCAGGGTTACGCCCGCCGCCGTGCTGGCGCTCGGGCCGGAGGGGCTGCGCGCCGCCGGGCTCTCGCGGCCCAAGGCGGGTTATGCGCTCGCCATCGCCGGTGAGCTTGTGTCCCGGCGCGTCTCGCTCCGGCGCATCGCGCGGATGCCGGACGAGGACGCCATAGCCGCCTTGAGCGCGCTCAGGGGCGTCGGGCGCTGGACGGCGGAAGTCTGGCTGCTGTTCGCGGCGGGCCGCCCCGACATCTGGCCGGCCGGGGACCTCGCGCTCTGCGCGGCGCTGCAAAGGACACTCGGCCTCGACGCCCGCCCCACGCCGCAGCAGGCCGCGCGCCTCACGGAAATCTGGTCGCCCCACCGCAGCGCCGCCGCCATCCTGCATTGGCACATCTACCGGACGGCGCCTTCCTGAGCGTACCTGCGGGACGCCCGGATCGTCATTCCGATACCGCGCCATCCAAGGTTGCAAGGCCTGGCGGCGCTGTCCCGGAACGGTCATTGCTATGTGAAATAGTTATGATTGATAGAGGTAATCGGTATTGGTTCTTATAGGAAATCTTCGCCAATCTGTAGATGTCCGGTTCGGAGTTCACCGGTGCCGGGCAAACGGTTCGAAGGTGACGGCGGAACGCCGGAGAGAGGCAAGAATGGAAGTTCGACAAGAAGCAACGAGCCTCGACAGGAATGCCGAAGAGCGCAAGCGGCGGCGCCGGGCCCTGGCGGTTGTGGGGATGGCGCTGGCCGTGCTGGTCGTGGCGGTCTTCGCGAACTCG
>MPNF01000502.1 GCA_002238885.1 Alphaproteobacteria bacterium bin95
GCGTTCTATGGCTGGTCCCGGACGGTTCCGGGAAGGCGGTTTCGATGGGCGCATGGTATGGTTCAAAGGCGACGACGGGGCTCAGCCAGGCCATTGTCGGCCTGATGCGGCCCCACGACACCTATATCGCAACGTACCTGGGGGCGGCGCGATCATGAAGCGCAAGCCACCGGCGCTGCGCTTGATCGGCATCGACCTCAACGCCCGGTCCGTCAGGACGTTTTGCTGCGACTACGAGGTGGAGCTGGTTCACGGGTGCTGTCATCGCTTTCTGGCCGACTACCCTTTCGAGGGCAACGAACTGGTCTACAGCGATCCGCCCTATCTGATGAGCACCCGCAAGTCGCAGCGCCGCTACCGCTATCACTACAGCGATGCGGATCACGGAGGCCCTGCTGGGGTTGCTCAGGGGCCTTCCCTGTTTGGTGATGATCTCCGGCTATCCCTCGGCTCTCTACGACAGGATACTGGAGGACTGGCACAGCGTTCGGTCCAGGTGATGAGCCAGGCCGGGATGGTGACGGAGAAGATCTGGCTCAACTTCATGCCGGACCGGCCTCACTGGCACACCTGCGCGGGCCGCAACTTCACCGACCGCTAGCGCATCAAGCGCAAAGCGGCCAGCTGGGCGCGACGCTACCGGGCGATGCCGCCGGGCGAGCGGCTCGCCGTTCTGGCCGCGGTAATGGCAGTGGAGGCCGAGTGATGGCGACAGTGAACGCGGCATCGCTGCCAGGAGTTCGAGGACGCGAAGGCCCGCATCGCGGCGCTGCGCGCAGACGGCAAGGTGTCCCGGGATGTCGATGCAGTGTTCCGTGTCCTCTTCACCCTGCTGGGCATCCTGATCACCGTCCTGGGCCTCACCTCGTCAGCCAGCCGCCGAAATCCGTGATCCGACTTCCTTTCCATCTTTCCTTCTCCCGAAAACGCCGCCCGCCGGGCGGGCTACCAGGAAAAGACTACCGGGAAGGAAAGATGGCGCAAGACGGGCCAAAATTGGAAGCCGCTTGACAACTGTCGAGGCAGGTTCGCATCTCGGTCGAGATACACCTGATCGGCACACCTATGTTCTTCTCGGTCCCGCGGTAGTCGCCCGCCCAATTCCAGACCTTACCGAACAGGCTCTTGTGTACCTTGCGCGCTGCCTCGTCGGTCAGCATGTCGAAGGACTTATAGGTCGCCGTTCCAACCAGGTCAGTCCCTCAATAATGTTCGCGCCTTCCAACTCGTTCAGCTCGCTGCGCGTGGTGATGTGCTTCGCTTTGAGGCCAAGCAACTCGTCGGGCGCGAGCGGTGTCGCGCCGGTGGGTTCGTGCAATTCCAGGGTCATTTCCAGAATTCTTTCGGCTTTTCGCTCGCGAACTCGCTGGCCAACTCCTCGATCATTTCGGGAATTGTATCTGAAAATAACATTCCACCCGTTATTCCGGGTCTTCGCGCTCGACATTGAAAGGCCGGAAAATCGCGCTGCGGATCGTGTCCAGCGACGCGCCCGGCATGTCGTATTCGGCTTCCATATGTCCGCCTTGCTCGGCTGAAAGTCCTTCCCCGGCAGCGTGATCGTGCGCGGATCCGGCAATGGATGCTTCGGCTTGTCCTTGGCAGTCATGGCATCCTTCCTGCGCGAAACTCGCGAATGTTGGAATAGGCGGACTGGCGCTCTTGGTTGGTCCGCTTGTAGCGGCGCCAGTATTCATGGAATTCCGCTTCACAGGCGAAGACACCATTTCCGGAACTGAAATCGTCTATGGTCCCGTTTATGCTTCCGACATTGGCCGTATTGCCACTTCCGGCCTTGTCGCCCGCGATCCGCCATTTTTCCTGTATGAAGACTTCAACATCGTCGAAGGGTATGGGGATTTCCGTCAAAGTATCGAATGAGTGGATGCGCCCGCTTGTATCCCGTTTACCTTCTGCTCTCTTGTAAACGAATCCGATAATCCAGTGCATACCATATTGACCGTAGGGGAAGACAATGTTCTAACCCTCCGTCTCGGGGCGGATGTAGCTGGTATAGCTCCCTATGGTATATCCGAATCGGGACTGCCCTTCTCGACGATATGTCGTCTTTACATCAAGGGCGATTTTCTCCCGGTCTTCCTCGCCGCGCGCCAAGGTATAGTCCGGGTATCGATTTTGCTTTTCCGGCTCGACCAGTTGCAATCCTACGCTGTCGGCATAAAACGCGACCGCTTGCCTAGCCCTACCATGTAGTCGAAAAAAAGGCTGAACAAGGGGATTCAGATGCGGTAGTCGGTCCGCATGGCACAGTCCCAGATCAGCCGCACATTGCGGGACGAGACGGCGGTCGCACGCATAGCGGCGATCCTGTCCCGGGAACAGTTTGAAAGCCGGTC
>MPNF01000503.1 GCA_002238885.1 Alphaproteobacteria bacterium bin95
TCAACCACGACCCGCGCAGCGCCGTGTTCGACGCGACCCAGACCAAGGTCATAGACGGCAGCTTCGTGCGCGTCATGGCCTGGTACGACAATGAATGGGGCTTCTCCAACCGCATGTCCGACACGGCGGCGGCACTGGCGGCGGCTTGAAGGGGGCAATTTTCTGCCCCTTGTCGTCACCCCGGACGGCGCGCCAGCGGCGATCCGGGGTCTCCATGCGCCATTGCACGCCATCGCGAGGCCCCGGATCGGGGTCCGGTGCGACGCAATAGAGAGCGCCACCTCTGCATCATGGGCAGTTACGAAGAAACAGAAAAGACGATAATGGTATGTTTGTAGCAAGCAGGGATCGGCTTCTTCGCCGTACTCTTAGGGGGATCATCGACATGCGCAAGCCAACCGCAACAACCGTCCTCTTCGCCTGCTTTCTGGCGCTCGCGCCCGCCAGCTACGCACCGGCGAAAGCCGGCGACAGCACTTGCCAGGCAGCTGGGCGCGACTACTTCGCCGCCGAAACCGCGCGTCGCGACGCCGCCCGAGCCGCCGGCGATGCCGCCGCCCAAGGCATCGACAATAGCACCGTCGCGCAAGACAGGTTCACCGCCGCGCACGACAGGGCAAGGGCCGCCGGCTACGCCGCAGCCAGAGAGCGCATTCCTGCCAGCTGTAATTGCTTGGTCGCCCTCGCCGCCGCTAATGAAGCCCTTTGGCGGGCGGGTCAGCGGGGGGCTCATGACGCCATAAATCGCGCCAACGACGATATCGACAAGGCTGTCAACTGTCTCCTCGCCGAGCGCGAACGGCAGGCCCAAGCCGAGCGCGAACAACAGCGACCCGCTCAGGAAGCCGCGCAACCCGCCCCGGATCCGGTCCGCAACATGGCGGTCGACTTCGAAAAGCTGGAACGCAGCCTATCGCTTCGCCTCGACCAGCGCGCCAACATCCAGCGCGCCTTGAATGCGATGGGGCATGACGCCGGCAGCGCGGACGGCATTTTCGGACCGCGCACAAGAAAGGCTATCAAGGCGATGCAGAAGGCCTTGGGCGTTGAGCCAACCGGCTACCTTAATATTGAGCTTCTCAGGCACTTGTCCGACATGGAACAGGCAACGCAAACCGCCGGCACACTTGCGCCGGCCAATACATGCGTATCGGCGAAAACGCTTGGAAAGGTCGACTCGGTAGGGCACAGGCTCCGGGAAGACTACGAGAACTATTCAATCGAAGTTCAATTCACTAACGGATGCGCTCACGAAGCGGAAGTTAGCTACCGATACCTAATCGGCTTGAAAGCCCAACACAAGAGAGGGAAACCGATAAAGTGCAGCAACGGATTCGCAATAGACTTGGAGCCGGGAGAGTCTGAAACCGTTAGCATGGGTCCCTTGCCGCGCGGCATAACGCAAAAGTATGCTTGGTGCGTGCACTATGACGACAGCGACACACAGAAACGCACCGGCTACCGCACCTGCTACGCCGCCGGCCAGCCGCGCTGTCCGCCGGTCCCGTAACGCGGCAATCACCTTCGGCTTGCGGCCCCGCGGCGCTGGCCTCTGCCGGCTTCGGGAGTGGTAATCGGGAAAAGCATTTTCCGCCCGATATCAGCCGGCCCGCGGCCGCTCCCCCTGTATCTGCGTGCGGTGCAACCTCCGGCGCGTTGAGGCGTCGAAGGGGTCGCGGCGGTGCATGGTGCAGCGATTGTCCCACAGCACCAGGTCGCCGACCTGCCAGCGGTGGCGGTAGGTGAAGCGCTCCTGCTCGACATGGGCCCACAGCTCGTCCAGCAGCGCCTCCGACTCGCCGACCTTCATGCCTTCGACATAGGAGTTGAGCCGCCGGCCGAGATAGAGCACCGGGCGTCCGCTCTCCGGATGCACCGGCACGGCCGGGTGGCTGGCGCCGGGGGCCTCGCTCACATCGACGACCTCGTCGAAGCCGGCGCGCAGGTAGCCGCCGGAATTGACGCTCGAATCGTGGCGGACGCTGGCGGCCTCCAGCCGGCGCCGCAGGTCCTCGGGGAGCGCCTCCAGCGCGGCATACATGTTGAGGAAGCAGGTGTCGCCGCCCTCCGGCGGAATCTCCAGCGCGTAGAGGGCGCTGGCCTTGGGCGGGCGCTCCTCATAGCTCATGTCGGTGTGCCAGGAGGCCTCCCCGGCGCCGAGCGAGCCGATGGGTTTGCCGTCCCTGACGATGTTGGAAATCACATAGAGCTCCGGCACGCCCTCCACCATCGTCTGGCCGTTCTCCATGATCGGCGCGTGGTCGAGCTTGCCGAAGCGCGAGGAGAAGGCGACGAAATCGGCGTCCGTGAGAGTCTGCCCGCGGAACACCACCACCCCGTGCTCGATCC
>MPNF01000504.1 GCA_002238885.1 Alphaproteobacteria bacterium bin95
CCAGCCTCGCGAACATGAGCGAGGACGACTGGCGCTGGCATATGTACGACACGGTGAAGGGCGCCGACTGGCTCGGCGACCAGGACGCCATCGAATATATGTGCCGCAACGCCGTGCCGGCGGTGATTGAGCTCGAACATTTCGGCATGCCGTTCTCGCGCACGCCTGAAGGCACGATCTACCAGCGTCCCTTCGGCGGCCATATGAAGAACTATGGCGAGAGCCCGGCGCAGCGCGCCTGCGCCGCCGCCGACCGGACAGGCCACGCGCTGCTGCACACGCTCTACCAGCAAAGCCTGCGTCACTCGGCTGAGTTCTTCGTGGAATATTTCGCGCTCGACCTCGTCATGGGGCCGGAGGGCGACTGCCGGGGCGTGATCGCCTGGAACCTCGACGATGGCACAATCCACTGCTTCCGCGCGAAGCTGGTGATCCTGGCGACCGGCGGCTACGGGCGTTCCTATTTCTCCTGCACCTCGGCCCACACTTGCACCGGAGACGGCAACGGCATGGTCGCCCGCGCTGGTCTGCCGAACCAGGACATGGAGTTCGTGCAGTTCCACCCGACGGGCATCTACGGGGCCGGCTGCCTCATTACCGAGGGCGCGCGCGGCGAAGGCGGCTATCTCACCAACTCCGAGGGCGAGCGCTTCATGGAGCGCTATGCGCCGACGGCGCGCGACCTCGCCTCGCGCGATGTCGTCTCGCGGTCCATGACGGTCGAAATCCTGGAGGGCCGCGGCGTCGGTGCGGGCTCCGACCATATCTTCCTGCATCTGGAGCATCTGGGCGGCGATGTGCTGCAGCGCCGCCTGCCGGGCATCACCGAGACGGCGCGCATCTTCGCCGGCGTCGATGCGTCCCGCGAGCCGATCCCGGTGCTGCCGACGGTGCATTACAACATGGGCGGCATCCCCACCAACTATCACGGCGAGGTGCTGAACCCCGCCCCCGGCGACCCGGACCAGGTGGTGCCGGGACTGATGGCGGTGGGCGAATGCGCATCCGTCTCCGTGCATGGCGCGAACCGGCTCGGCTGCAACTCGCTGCTCGACCTCGTGGTTTTCGGGCGCGCGGCAGGATTGCGCGCCGCCGAGACGGTGGACCATGGCGGCGCCGTGCCGGCTGCGCCGGCGGACGCGGCGGAGCGCCCACTCGCCCGGCTCGACCGACTGCGCCACGCCTCCGGCTCGGTGATGACCGGCGAAATCCGCAGCGGCATGCAGCGCATCATGCAGAACAACGCCGCCGTGTTCCGGGACCAGAATGTGCTGGACGAGGGCTGCCGCCAGATGGACCAGTCGGCAGCAAGCCTCGCCGACATCAAGCTCTCCGACCGTTCGATGATCTGGAACTCGGACCTCGTGGAGGCGCTCGAACTCGAGAACCTGATGGTTTGTTCCATGTCCACCATGTTCTCGGCCGAAGCGCGCAAGGAAAGCCGGGGCGCGCATGCCCGCGAGGACCTGCCGGACCGCGACGACGAGAACTGGATGGTCCACACGCTCGCGCACTGCGACGAGGACTGCAAGGTCGCGCTCTCCTACCGCCCGGTGCATGACTACACCCTGACCGGCGAGGTGGAGTACATCCCGCCCGTCGAGCGCGTTTACTAGCAAGGTAGCCAGCCAAGGTGTTTTTATTGTTATAAATCAATTACTTATGGGTGATCTTGGACCCAAGTAACCCTAAATCTACCCCCGGTCGTCATCTGACAATATTCCCAAGTATCCTCGACGGACCATGAACACAGTCCGGGAGGACCCCCCATGCTTTTCATCCTTGCCCTCGGCGCGGCTGCCGCGTCCCCGGCCTTGCTCGCCTTCGGGGCGGGAGCGGTTATCGGCCTGTCCGTCCTTTTCTAGCCCAACGGGAGCCATACCAATGACCGAACGGCAAGCGATACGCGAGCGGCTGGCCGACTGGATCACGGAGATTGCCGGGGAGATAGGTTGGCCGGAGAGTTCCGATCATGCCTATTCGCTCTATGCGAGCTGCCCGGAGGAACGGGTAGAGGGATACCCGGAGCTTGATGCGGTGAGTGAGAACGATTTCGCGGTAGCTCTCCGGCTCGCCATCCTCCGATAACCGCCCCGTAGAGCGCCGTCCGGGGGCTTCGCCAGCCTATACCCCAGCCGACTGCCTCGAAGGGCCTGATACACGCTCCCTCACGCCTCCGGGGCGCGGTTTAGGCCGTGTGCTATTCCGGTTTCCAGCCCCTGTTAGCGGCCGTCAAGAACAGCGCATATTTGCTGGTCAGGAACGGCCGGTTTGGTCGGCTTGCGCAGATCGGCGGCTGAGGCAGGGCATCATTCAGATCAGCCGATCGGGCGGTCATCGGTTCCG
>MPNF01000505.1 GCA_002238885.1 Alphaproteobacteria bacterium bin95
TCTGGCTCGGCCAGGGACTGCAACGCCAGGCGACGGGCGGCAACGTGATGCGCGCCTGCGCGCTGCTGCCGGCGGTCACAGGCAATTTCGGCAAGCCCGGCGCGGGGATGCTTTACCTCAATGGCAGTGGGCGGAGGGGCGTGGACGGCGACTATCTGTCGGGCGCGGCAATAGACCGGAGCCCGCCGAGCTTCAGCCAGATGGAACTTGCGGCAAGGCTCGAAGATCCGGCGGACATCCAGGCCTTCCTTTGCTGGAACATCAATCCGGCTGCCTCAAGCCCGGAGCAGGCGCGGCTGCGCCGCGCGCTGATGCGGGAAGACCTGTTCACCGTGGTCGTCGACATTTTCCAGACCGACACCGCCGACTATGCCGACTATGTGCTGCCGGCGGCGTCGTTCATGGAGTTCGACGATCTGGTCTCAAGCTACTTCAACCTCTCCTTCTCCGCCCAGGCCAAGCTTCAGGAGCCGCTGGGCTACTCCCTGCCCAACCAGGAGATCTTCCGCCGCCTCTCACGCGCCATGGGCTTCGCGGAACCCGAGCTCTACGAGGACGACGCAACGATCATTGAGCGGATCATGGGCCAGGTGGGTGTCGAGGGCTCCTTCGAAGAGTTCAAGAAGTCCGGGACGGTGTTTCCCACCGCCCAACCGATCGTCCAGTTCCCCGACCTCGCCTTCCCGACCCCGAGCGGCAAGATCGAGATCGCCTCGGCCCCCGCCCCGGACCGCCGCCCTCCCCACCTCCCCCCCCCCTCCCCTCCCGCGAGCGCCAAGCTCGAGGCCCCCTCGGCCCGCCCGGAGGCCGACGCCCACCCCCGCCTGCCGCTCGCCGACGCCGACCCGAAACCGCGGAACGGGCGACTGCGCCTGCTGACACCGGCCTCGCCCTGGCTGATGAACGGCTCCTATGCCAACGATCGGCGCATCGCCGGGCTCATGGGCGAAGCGACGGTGACGCTGCATCCGGAGGACGCGGCGGCTCGCGGCTTGACCGAAGGGCAGCAGGTGCGGCTCAGCAACGAGACCGGCAGCCTGGAGCTTGCGCTGGCGGTTGCCGGGTCCATCCCGCAAGGCGTTGCGCTCAGCCCCAAGGGCCGCTGGCCGCGCCAGGAAGGCACGCGCGCCAACGTCAATGTCCTCAACCCCGGCATCAAGTCGGATATGGGCGAGAGCACCTGCGTCCACAGCGTCGAGGTCGAGATTGCCGCTGTCTGAAGCCCTGGCGCAACGCAACCGAACCATACCGGTGTTGCCGGCGGCGTACTGAGGTGGCCCCGGAAAATCGGGCAGGTGGTTAAGGTGTATTCCGCCGTCTGACGGAGGAATGCAGATTGACCTGCGTCCTGAAATCTCCGTCGTCCGATAGGAGAGTCCGTCACCGAGGAGACGGACATGAGGCAATCGAGGTTCACCGAGGAGCAGATCATCGCGATCCTGGCTGAACAGGAGCGCGGTATGAGAATGGCTGAGGTCTGCCGGAAGCACAGGATCAGCCAGAAAACGTTCTACAAGAAGTCAAAGTGATGCAATACCCGGTTTCGTGCCCTGCACCTCGACGTGAAACTATGGCCTCCGCCCCGTGTGGCGGCCGGGCCGGATGGTCTCTAACCGGGTGGCGCCAGCGGACTTCGGATCGAGTTCTCCGCCGCGGCGACCTAAGGTGGGTGAAGTCTCCCAGTCTGGAAGGAAACGACGATACCCGCAGAATCTATCGCTTACCTGAATCCGCCGAACACCTGCCCGGCCCAGGGGCTCTATTCGCACGCCACGGCGGTACCTGCCGGCTCGACGCTGCACATCGCCGGTCAGCTCTCCGCCGGGCGCGACGGTGGCGTGGTCGGCAAGAACGATTTCGACGCCCAGATGCGCCAGGTGTTGGACAATCTGGGCGCGGTCCTCGAAGGCACGGGCCTCCGCTTCAACCATATCGTCAAATTCACCACTTATCTCCTCCATTCCCAGGATATCGAGCGGTTCATGGCGATCCGGGCCGAGTTGTTTCCCAGGCTCTTCGGCGGCGAGGCATATCTGCCGAATACGCTGCTGATCGTCGACCGGCTGGTAAAGGAGGAGTTCCCGGTCGAGATCGAGGCGGTCGTCTACGCCGACCCGGACGGCGGCATGCGCCAGCCCTGATGCCGGCGCGCGGCGTCGCGGGAACGGTCCGCCGGTTTATCCGCGGCCGGAGCGCCGTATCCGGGTTCGGAAGCCCCGCTTGCCCGCCTCCTCTTGGCGATCGTGCGCCGGCTACATGCTGGTCGCGCCGCCATCGACCACCATTTCGCCGCCGGTCATGTACGAGGCGGCGTCCGACGCGAGAAACAGCACTGCCGCG
>MPNF01000506.1 GCA_002238885.1 Alphaproteobacteria bacterium bin95
GGCGTGTCCACGAAGGTCAACACCGGAATGTCGAACCGGTCGGCAAGGCGCATCAGGCGTTGCGCCTTGCGGTAGCCTTCGGGATGCGCCATGCCGAAATTATGCCGGCGGCGCGATTCGAGATCGGCGCCCTTTTCCTGCCCCAGCACCAGTACCGACCGGCCCCGGAATCTTCCGAGGCCGCCAATCACCGCCGCGTCGTCGCGAAACGCCCGGTCGCCCGAGAGCGGAAGGAATTCGTCGATCAGCTCTTTAACGAAATGCGTCAGGCGCGGACGCCCCGGATGGCGGGCCACCTGGACGCGCTGCCAGGGCGACAGCTTCGAGTAGGTCTGGACCAGCAGCTTTTCCGCCTTGGAGCGCAGCTCCGCGATTTCCTCGGCAATGTTGAGGTCGTCATTGCCGCTCAACTGGTTCAGCTCGTCGATCTTGGCTTCGAGCTCCAGGACCGGCCGTTCGAACTCCAGGGGCACCAGCATCAGGAATCGCTCCTCGACGCGAGCGGATGATGATCGAAAACGGCGCGCCGCAACTGCTCTTCCACCACATGGGTGTAGATCTGTGTCGTCGCAATATCGGCGTGGCCGAGCAATTGCTGAAGACTCCGCAAATCGGCCCCGCCTTCGAGCAGATGCGAGGCGAAAGCGTGGCGCATGACATGCGGCGACACCCGGGCGGGGTCCAGTCCCGCGCGAACCGCCAGTTCGTCGAGCAGCTGGCCGACCCGGCGCCGCGTCAGGTGGCCCTCCTTGCTGCGGGACGGGAACAGCCAGCGCGAGCGACGCCCGCCGACAAGATAACGATTACGCGCAGCGGTCCAGGCGTCGATGGAGGCGCGCGCATGGTCGCCGAGCGGGACGACCCGCTCGCGACCGCCCTTGCCCCGCACCGTCAACCAGCCGCGTCCGGGCGGCACGTCGGACATGACGAGGCCGACAAGCTCCGAGACGCGCAGCCCAGCGCCATAGAGCAGTTCCACGATGCAGCCGAGCCTGAGGCGCGCCGGCCCGTCATAACTTTCGATGGCCTCGATGATTGCGCCCAATTCCTCGATGCCGAGATGGCGCGGCAAGGGCCGGCCGATCTTGGGCGCATCGAGCCGGTCTGCGGGATTGTCGCCGCGATAGCCCTCCGCCGTGCAGAACAGGAAAAACTGGCGCAGCGCCGAACGACGCCGCGACACGGTCCGGGGCGACCGGCCGGCCCTGAGCAGGCCGGCCAGGTAGGTTCTAAGGTCCGCTTCCCTGGCTGTCTCCAGGCCGCCGCCAAGTGTGGCTTGTGCGTCTTCGAGGTCGCGGCGATAGGCAGAGACCGTGTTGGCGGCAGCCCCGCGCTCTACCACAAGCGCCTCCAGAAAGGCGTCGAGCGCGCATACGGTCACTGCGCTGCCTCGACGAGGCACTCGAACGCGTAGGCCCGCGCCTCTGCCGCCAGTCCGACGGCCGCCAGGGCCCGCACAATGGCAGTCGCGGTCGGCAGATCGGCCCGAGGCCGGCCGCCGGAAGCTATGACGGCATAAAGCACGGCTTCGCCGATCCGGCCGCCTCTGCCGGCGGCATCAAGCCCGCGCCATACCACCGGTGCGGGAAATTCGCCCTCTACGCCTTCTAGATCAGTCAACAGGGCGTTCCAGTCGTCCGGCCGCACGGGCTCGCCCACTGCCTCCATCAGCGCAAACACCGTGACGGCGCGGGGATAGGGAGGCTCGCCACCGCCCGCCTCCAACCAGCGTCTGAGACCGTCCTCCGCCCACGATACGGCATCGCCGACGTCGGCGAGCTTCATCAGCGGCCAGGCGAGAACCGCGGGCTTGCTGTCCGCTTCGAGGGTCTCTCCCCGTTTCACCGCGGCGACATACCAGCGCTCCGCAATATCGAAGCGTCCTGCCGCAAGCGCGGCAAGGACGGTCGTCACCGTATGCGGCGCCAGTTCGGATGACGGAATCACCGGGCCGGCATAGTCGACGGTCGCGGCCGCCACGGGCGCCAACAGGCCCGCCGAGAGCGCATCCTCCCAAAGCAGCACCAGCGCTTCCATCTTCTTGTGCGGGTCCGTCGCCTCGACCGCATCGCGCGCAAGCAAAGCACGGGGATGTCCGGCGTCGGCGGCCCGGAGATACCGGGCAAGCAGGGCTTTCGGTGCGATCAGGCCGTTCCGGGCGGCTTCCTCCGCATCTGCTTGCGTGCGGACGAGGCCCGCACGCGCACGCACAGCCACAGGGTCGCTGCGGAGGCTCCATACCTCCGGCGGCGCTTCATCGAGCCAGGCCAGCATCGCCACATTAAGCGGAGTGATCGGGCCGTCGTCGGGCAGCGCGGGCGCACTGTCGCC
>MPNF01000507.1 GCA_002238885.1 Alphaproteobacteria bacterium bin95
CAGGCGGGTCCAGCCGTTCGCCTCGCCGATCTCGCGCGCATACTGGTTGTAGAAGCAAGTGCCGCGCAGCACGACTGCGCCGGCCGCCTCGATGCGCCCGACAATGCCGAGCCGCTCGCAGTCCGCCGCCACCGTCGGCGAAGTGCAGACGACCAGCGCCGTCCGCTCGTGGACCTGGCGGCCGTCCAGCAGATCCGCGACCCGCGCCATCTCGACATGGCTGAGCTGCGGCGCGGCGAACACGACCACATCCACCTCGTCGCCGCTCGCGCCGAAATTACCGCGCAGGCCCTCCAGATCCTCCCGTCCGATCTCGACCGGCTCGGGCGGCGGGCCGTCGCAGACCGATTCCAGGTCGGGCGCCTCGGGCGTCACGCCGACGATATGGAACAGCGGCGTCGAGCCGAAGCTCGCCATGGCCGCGCCGAAATGCTTCATCTCGTCCGAGGTCGGCGCGCCCTCGACGCCTTCCAGCACAGGCACCTCCCAGTAGGAGCCGCAAAGCCGCCCGATCAGCCCCCCGAGCACGCCCCAATCGGTCAACCCTTCCGGACGTTCGGCAACGATGAAGCGCCTCGTGGCCCGCCTGTTTCGGTCAAGATGCAGGCCGTAGCGCGGCGTCCGCCCGGTGAGGCCGGCCGCCATTGCCGAAGGGCCGCCCTCGAAGTTGGACCGCGCGCCCAGCACGCTGTTGCAGTAGATCACCACGCCGGTGTCGCCATAGGCCACATGCTCGCCGCGCACAGGCGGCATGATCGTCTGGTAGGTGACACAGCTGTCGGTCATCAGGATGCCGAGCGCGGTGCAGGCGGCGATGGTACGCCGTTCGAGGTCCGCCATTTCCTCGGTCTGGCCGAGCGGTCGGTAGTGCGAGAGATCGACGCCGCGCGGGTCGGTCAGCATCGGCACGCGCACCCGGCGCTCGGCCTGCGGATGGGCGGCCAGGCCCTCCAGGAACGCCACGCCCGCCTCGCCCAGCGATTCCGTGTCGGCCATCATGTGCGCCTGCGCGACGGGCACGAAGTCCCCGGCGTCGAACATGCGTCCGACCTCGACCATGTGTTCCATGGCCCAGCGCCGGGGCTCGCCCATCTCCCCGGCCAGCATGGCCTCTTCTTCACCGTTCAGCTTCACGGGTGCAGCGGCCCCCTCCCGATACCCGGCCACTCTACATGGCCGACCGGCAGCACGGGAAGACGGGTCATACCAGCGGTCATCGAATGGAACCTACGGCGATAGCCACCGGAAATCTCCTCCCCCGCTTGCGGGGGAGGCCGGGTGGGGGGCCGCTTTCGCGCCAGCGGAAGCGGCGGCGCCAACGCCGCCATTCATAACCTTCGCGGCGCTCGGCGCGGCGGCGGGCGAAGCCCGGCAAAGGCCCATCACGCCGTCGAGCTTGCCACCGCATTCATTGCGGTGGAGGGCCCCCCCCCAACCCTCCCGCCCCGCGGGGGGGGGGGGCGGACGCAACGCCCCCAAACGAGAGTACTGCATCGCGCACCCTGGTATCAGGCGCCGCTGCCGGCGGCCATGATCGCGGCGTATGCCTCCGGGTCGGTGACGCCTTCGGAGCCGATCAGCAACACGCGGGAGCCTGCATCCAGGCCAAGGGCGCCGCGCATCTCTTCGTTTCTCGCCCCGGCCACCAGTGCCGCAAGCCCGGCGACGGCGCTCTCGCCGGCCTCGATTTTCGGGTCGTTCCCCGCCGGGCGGGCGAGCAGGCGCGTGGCGGGGCCGACAAAGCTCTCCGGCACCGTCAGGAAGTCGCTCGCCTCTTCCACCAGGATTTCCCAGGCAATGCCGGACGGCTCGCCGCAGGAGAGGCCTGCCATGACGGTTTCCTCCTCGACGCGGATGCAGGTCATCCTGCCTGCTCTCGCGCTCTCGAACAGGCAGGCGGCCAGTTCCGGCTCCACCACGACGACGCGGGGCGCCTCCCTGCCCCATTGCTGGCGCAGGCCGGCCGCCACGGCGGCGGCCAGCCCCCCGACGCCGGCCTGGAGGAAGGCATGGGTCGGCGGCCGGTCGAGCGCGTCGCAAACCTCCTTCACCATGACCCCGTAGCCCGCCATCACGTCGCGCGGCGTCTCCGTGTAGCCGGGCCATGACGTGTCCGAGACCACGAACCAGCCGTTCGCCTCGGCCTCCTCGCGCGCAAGCGCGACCGAGTCGTCGTAATTGCCTTCGATGCGGACCATGTCTGCGCCGAGCGCGCGCATGGCCTCGGCGCGGGCTTCGCTCACCTCCGCATGGATATAGATGCGGCAGGGCGCGCCGAACCGCCGGCAGCCCCAGGCGAGCGAGCGGCCGT
>MPNF01000508.1 GCA_002238885.1 Alphaproteobacteria bacterium bin95
CGTAGCGGAGTTCCGGGTCGGGCGGTTCCAGGCCGATCAGGCGGGCCTGCGGCACGGCGGCGTCCACGAATTTCTGCCGGAGCTCGTCATTGGTGAAGCGCTTGATCTTCCAGCGCATCGAACGCGACGTGTGCGCGGATTCGGCGTCGGAGGGGCCGAACATCATCAGCGACGGCCACCACCAGCGGTCGAGCGCATCCTGCGCCATCCGCTTCTGCGCTGCCGTCCCCTGGGCGAGGCGGGACATGGCTTCGTAGCCCTGGCGCTGGTGGAAGCTTTCTTCCTTGCAGATGCGGATCATGGCCCGCGCATAGGGACCGTAGGAACATCGGCAGAGTGGGATCTGGTTCATGATCGCCGCCCCGTCCACCAGCCAGCCGACCGCGCCGATATCCGCCCAGGTGATCGTCGGATAGTTGAAGATCGAGGAATAGCGCGCCCGGCCCTCCAGCAGGCGGTCCACCATCTCCGCGCGCGAGACACCCAGCGTCTCCGCTGCAGCGTACAGGTAGAGCCCGTGCCCGCCCTCGTCCTGGACCTTGGCGAGCAGGATCGCCTTGCGGCGAAGGTTCGGCGCGCGGGTGAGCCAATTGCCCTCCGGTAACATTCCGACGATTTCGGAATGGGCGTGCTGGCTAATCTGGCGGATCAGCGTCTGCCGGTAGGCCTCCGGCATCCAGTCGTTGGGCTCGATCTTCTCCTCGCGGTCGATTTTCGCCTGGAAGCGGGCCAGCAACTCCGCATTTTCGGGTCCGCCGTCCTCGACGGCCTGATTGAGGCCCTGCGTGTACATGCCCTGCAATGTGGGACCCGGCGCGGCCCATGTCGAGAGGAAAACGCGGCGTGCCCCGACCGCAGATTCAGCCTGAAGCTGTCTCCAGCGCAATCACATCCTGAAGCGCCGCCAGCCGGCGGTCGAACGTGTAAAGCGCATCGGGGCCCGGCCGCCGCGCGGCGGCCGCGATCATCCGGTCCGCGAAACCGGCGCCGCCCCTGCGATATCCATAGGCCGCGCGGATAACGTCATCTCCTGCCTCAAAATGGAGCGCGTCGCCCGAAACCAGGTGTTCCAGCGCGGTCGCAATCCTGTCGCGGGAAAAGCCGTAACTCCGCTCGAGCACCCAGACCACCTCCAAGGTGACTTCCCTGCAAATAAAGCCCGGCCGCTCCGGCGTAAGTTGCTCGAGCAGAGAGCGGGCGGCCTCCACCTGCTCCCGGTCGTCACCGATCAGAAAGCGCAGCAGAATGTTCGTATCGAGCGCAATCAACCTTCGCTTGCCCCTTCGGCGATGGCGCGGTCCATATCCTCAAGCGTCACCGGCGGACCGTCATATGCGAGCATGCCGAAAAGTTCCGAAAGCCGTCTGACAGGCAACAGGCGCACTTCGCCATTATCCATGATGACATAACGCACACGGTCCCCGGACGAGACCCCGAGCGCCTTCCGGACGGCCTTCGGCAAGGTTGTTTGCCCCTTGGAAGTTATAGCGGACTCGATCATTGCAGTTCTTTTGCTTCCTTGTTTTTTGATGTAAGTCCTTACTTATTGCAAATTTGCAAGGAAATTATCAATAGCCCCGCTGTCGGGCTGTTCCCGAGTCTCGACGGACGGGGAAGTCCGCGGACGGCCCTGGATGTTCCATCACGCGCCGGTGGCGAAGGAGGAGCGGAAGGCCCAGCGGGTGGTGCGCATCTCGATGAAGGCGAACAGCGCATACATGGCGATGCCTTCGATGGCGAGCGCGATGAGCCCGGCGAAGACGAGCGGCATCTGGAAGTTCGTGCCCGCGACGCTCATCAGGTAGCCGATGCCGGAATTCGCGGCGATCGTCTCGGAGACGACCGAGCCCACGAATGCAAGCGTGATCGCGACCTTCAGCGAACCGTAGAAGTAGGGCTGTGCGCGGGGGATGCCGACCTTGAGGATGATGTCCAGCTTGCGCGCGCCCAGCGCCCTGAGCACGTCTTCCAGCTCGGGCTCCGTGGTGGCGAGGCCGGTCGCGACGTTCACCACGATGGGGAAGAAAGAGATCAGGAAGGCGGTCAGGATCGCCGGGATCTCGCCGATGCCGAACCAGATGACGAGGATCGGCACGACCGCGACCTTGGGAATGGAGTTGAAGCCGACCATCACCGGGTAGAGCCCCCGGTAGATCGCCCGCGACCAGCCGACGATCATGCCGAGCACGACGCCGAACGCGACCGCGATTGCGAAACCGGCGAGCGTCGTCCACATGGTCGCCGCCGAATGCCGGAGCAGCGGTTTCCAATGCGTTACCGTGGCCTCGACTATGGCGG
>MPNF01000509.1 GCA_002238885.1 Alphaproteobacteria bacterium bin95
GGTCGCCGCCCGGAAGGCGCGGGCGAAGTGGAACGGGCTGAGGCAGGCCTCGCTCGCCAGCCGCTCCAACGTCAGGTCGTCGGAGAGATAGGCCTCGATGAATTCGGTCACCCTTCGAAGACGTCGGGGATCGAGCGCGCCGCGCGGCCGCGGCAGCGGGACCGAGGCGGGGTTCAGGTTGGAACGGTGTCTGAGAATGTGAACGCCGAGTGCGGCCGCGAGTGTCTCGACCGCCATTTTCCCCGCCGGCGTCGGATCGAGCATCTCGGCGCGGATCGTCCGCGCGATCTGCTCGATGAGGGGGTCGCGGAAACCGCCCACGTAATGCAGCGCGACCCGGCCGGGATCGACGTCGAGTTCCCGGAGCGCCGCCGCCGAAAGCGGTGCGGCGGGAAGGAAGAGGTGGAGGCTCTCGCGGACTTCGCCGTAGAGCCGGATCATGTCCTCGCGGACGCCGTCGGGGCAGAGCCAGACAGTGCCCGGTACCGCGTGGCACCGCTCCAGCTTTCCGTCGCCGCGCCGCCGGATCGGCAGGGTGCCGTCGATCATGACGATGACCTCGGTGTCGCGGACCTCGACCTCGCCGAGATCGCCTTCGGAATTGTGCCAGCGCTCGGCCTGCAGCCCGTCCCAGCTGAGCCCTTCGCTGGTCCCGAGCAGGGTGCCGGTGGTATATTTGTCGATCGCGTGTCCGCCCCATCTGGCCATGCCGCTCCTCCAACGCAACGGATCCGCGGAACGCCGCCGCAGATGCTCCTGCCCCCCGGGGTCTCCGATGCCTGCGCCTGAATTGGGAACGACAAATCACGGGGAAATGAAAATGCTTTCGCGGCAATCTTCATGCCGGGACGGCATACGGGCGGTCTCCCACGAGTTTCTTCCGTGAACCTCTTCAGGTCCTCCCGATCGGGGTTTCCCTCCGGAATGAGATTGTTCGTCCACGCGAGCGGCCGGCGCGTGGCGGACCCACCCACCGGATGGCGCTGGCGATGTCCTTGTGGCGTCTTGTTCGGTGGGTTGCGGCACGAACACATCCCCCTGCATACCGCGACCTACGTCCGCCGACCGAGACGGAGACGGCAAGAAGCGGAAGAGTTTCCTGCAAATCGGAGAGGGCCCGCAGGACTGGGAGCGCCAGCATCGAAGCGGACAGTTAATCGATCGTCTCATCCGCAGACGTTTATTCATTAAAGGAAGAATAATTTGTCTGGAACCGCTGCAATATTAAACTCTTGAGCGGCGCGGGGACTGTTTGCGGGGCAGTTATCGCATTTCCTTTTTGATTACCTGCTATGAGCCTCTTTATCGGGCTCCGGATAGTGCCGGTCTACGGAAGCCCGGTCGCCTCGAATAGTTCTTATCGCGCCAAGTATCGTTTCAGGCCGCGATAGCAGGAAATCCCAATTTTTCGGCAGTTCCTCAAAATACCGGATAGCGCCGCACGCTCTAAGAAAGTTTCCGTCGATCCCAGCGACACAGCTGCGTCGCAGGAAACACGGGGGATAGAGCATGTTGCGCGATAACCCACTCCGCACGCATTTCGGGCGATCATTGCAAGCGCGAGGCTTGGCGGGACGTTCCGGCCGTCAAGGCGCGGCTGGAGAGCGGCTGCGAGTGAGGGCCCTGGCGCTGGCCGTGCTGGCGGTCTGGAGCGGAGCCGCCGAGGCTGGCGACCTCCGGATCCTCTCTGCGGGCGACGTCGAGCGCTACCGGCGCCTCTTTGTGCTGGAGGCGGAGAACCGCTGGGATGAAGCCGACGCGCTCGCGCGCGAACTCGACGATCCCCGGCTGATGGGCCATGTGCTTTACCAGCGCTACGTCGTCTCGCACGACTATGTCACGCCCTATGAGGAACTGCGGGCCTGGCTCGAAGCCTATGGCGACCATCCGGGAGCGCATCGGGTGTCTCGCCTGACGCTCAAACGCTGCCCGCCCGGCATGTTGCCGCCGCCGCCCGAGAAGCACCCGCCGGTGCGCCGGGCCACGCCGTTGTTCGTCGCCAAGCCCCTGCAGAAACCGCCGACAGCGGTCGGCACGATCTATGCCGGGATCATCGAGCAACATCTGAAGGAGGAACGGCCCGATCTCGCGTACAGCCTGTTCCGCGACGCCGCCGTCCACCGGGCGCTGGGCCGGGACTATGCCGACAAGCTGCGCGGCGACATCGCCTTTTCCTATTACCTCCTGGGCAAGGATGCGGAGGCGTACAGCCTTGCCTCGCGGCGTGCAGAGTCCGCGCAGAACCGGGTTTCGCTGCTCCACTGGGTGGCG
>MPNF01000510.1 GCA_002238885.1 Alphaproteobacteria bacterium bin95
AGCTATAACGAGAGACGCCTACACTCCGCCCTCAGCTATCTCAGCCCCAACCGCTTCGAGGAGGAGCAGTCCCGCACCCCGGTCAAAACCGCCGCATGAAACTGTCCGACCCCAGGGGCCCACTCCAGAGACATGGCAAACATGCTGAACGGTTGAGCCTCTTGCGGAACTGCCGAGGCGGCGGGGTTTGTCGTGAGAAACAGGCAGGCTCTATCGGAAGGGGTCGCCGAATTTCGAACCATGCGATTTTGACATATCAATATAACATACTTAGTAAGCCTCAGACGGAGGCCGCGGGCCAGGCGGCGCGCGCTTTCCGCCGCCCGGCCTGCCGATGGCATGGAGGGCGCTCGAGCACCGGCCCGCTTCATGGGCAGTATCGACAACCCCTCACGAGGCCGGGACAGCGTCCTCCCTCGGGTCGGGACCATAGCGGTTGTCGCCGGGCTGGCTCTTCCGAACCATGAAGACGATCAGAACGATGAGACACACCAAGGCGACGATGCCGATGATTCCCGACACCAGCGCCGTCTCCTCACTCGCCTGACCGCTGAAGCCGGTGACGGCGTTTACGATCCACTGGAGGAAGAGTCCCGCGTAGAACAACATCCACCAGCCGGAGCGACCCATGTCATGAAGACGCCTGACGCCAACCGCAATAAACGGGATCACAAATGCCAGATAATATATTGTTCCCGGAATAGGGGTGCCGAGCAGGAACATATCGACTATCCCAAAAGGGATCCCGAACAAGATGTAGAATAGAATGAAATACCAGAGCTCCTTGCGCCGTGCTCTGCCGTTGAACCTCCCATATTTCTTCAATGCTGCGAATTACCAGGTCATTCGAGCTTTTCCTTTCTTCCTCTGTGGCAGTACGGGCGTCGACATCAATGTCATTAGCCATTCTTGCTGAGCTTGGGAGGGAGCCTGGGGGATCGCACGCTTTCAAACCCCACCCAAACGGGCGGATACAGATGGAAATGCTTCGATAGTGGGCAAAACCGGATGGGGAATAGGCTGCGTTTGGAGCGGGCCCCTGGGGTCGGACAGGCGGTCGCGGAACGCGTGGTGCGACTGCAGACGCGTGAACGCCCGCGTGCGTTGACAGGTGCCGGGCAAGCACGTCGCCGAACCGTTCCATGAAGGCGGGCGCGGCGACCGGTGCGACGGAGTTCGATGCGGCGGGTTGGCGGCCCGGTTTCTCCCCGGTGGGGCTGTGACGCGAGTCTGTCGGGTCGCGTTCGGCTCGCGTGGTGGCCGGGACATACCCGTGTAGCGCTTATACGGCAATGGCGTCGGCTCGGCGCTGTAGCCCGAGGCGACGGATGTGCGCGGCGGCATCCTGCCGGGCGGCAGCGTCGAGACGGGCGTAGATGGCGCCGCCATGGCCGACGATCTTCCAGACCCGCCGCCCCTGATGCTGGCTATGGATAAAGTAGCGCTTTGCGCCGGAACGCAGGACCCTGACACCGAAGCCCTTGAGGCCTCGGTAGCGGATGCCGCAAGCGGACTTGCGGGGCTTGAGGGCGTCGGCGCGCCGGTCATTGAGGCGAAGCGCCGCCTTTGGCATTCCTCCTGTGCTCTGAGTTGCAGCCGGGGCGAATACGGGGGAGCGAATTCGCCGTCCCCGGCCGGATCGGGAGGAAAGAAGCAACGCTATTTCAGTGTATTAGAACCGAAGGTGCGCTTCGCGGTGTGTACAAGGGGGAACGCAGGCGGCCGGATCCGTTCTCCCTCTCCTCCCCTCGGGAGGAGAGGGTCGAGGTGAGGAGGCGTCGTCGGGCTGCCCGGCATTGCGCCCGACGGCTCTCACTCTAGGTCTGGGGACGCTAACGGCATATGCTGCGCCGCCGGGCGAGGCGGCAGGGGGACGCAAGAACAGATGCGAGAGGACGAACAAGCATGAATGACGTGTCGAGGGCGGCCGTTCGCGTCGCGTGTGATGTCGGCGGCACCTTCACCGACGTGTGCGTCCTGGACGAAGCGTCCGGCCAGATGCGCGTCGCCAAGACGCCGACGACGCCCGACCCCATCGACGGTGTGCTGGAGGGCATCAAGGCCGGCGGGGTGGACCTTCAGGACATGGTGCTCTTCGCCCACGGCACCACGCTCGCCACCAACGCGCTAATCACGCGCAACTTCCCGCCCGCGATCATGGTCACCACAAAGGGCTTCCGCGACGTGATCGAGATCCGCCGCGGTACCCGCGACGACCTCTGGGACACCTACAAGGAGATGGCGCCGCCCTACATCAAGCGCCGCGACCGT
>MPNF01000511.1 GCA_002238885.1 Alphaproteobacteria bacterium bin95
AGCACGGCTACCGCAATGCGCAGGCGACCGTCATTGCGCCCACCGGCACGATTGGCCTGGTGATGGACTGCGACACCACCGGCATCGAGCCGGATTTCGCGCTGGTGAAGTTCAAGAAGCTCGCCGGGGGCGGCTATTTCAAGATCATCAACAGCCTGGTGCCGGAGGCGCTGGCCGCGCTCGGCTACGACGAGGAGCGGGTCGAGGCCATCGAGCGCTATGCCGTCGGCCGGGGCACTCTCAAGGACTCACCCGCCATCGGCCATGAGGCGCTGGCTTCGAAGGGCTTTACGCCGGAAATGATCGAGGCGGTGGAGGCCGCGCTGCCGAGCGCCTTCGACATCCGCTTCGTCTTCAACCGCTGGACGCTCGGCGAGGAGGCCTGCCGCGAGGCGCTCGGCCTGGGCGAGGAGCAGCTGGAAGGCAGCGACCTGCTGGGCGCGCTCGGCTTCTCGAAAGCCGAGATCGAGGCCGCGAACCTCTATTGCGGCGGCGCCATGACGGTCGAGGGCGCACCGGACCTCCGCGACGAGCACCTGCCCGTCTTCGACTGCGCCAACCCCTGCGGCCGGAACGGCATCCGGTACCTGTCGACGGAGAGCCATATCCGGATGCTGGGTGCGGTGCAGCCCTACATTTCGGGAGCGATCTCCAAGACCGTCAACATGGCGAACGGCGCAACCGTGCAGGACTGCATCGACGCCTACCTCCTGTCCTGGAGCCTCGGCCTCAAGGCGAACGCGCTCTACCGCGACGGCTCGAAGCTCTCGCAGCCGCTGGCGGCAACCGTGCTCGGCGGCGATCTTGCGGAGGAGGTCGCGGACGAGCCCGCCGCGGGCCGCGCGGCCGTTCTGGCGGAGCGCATCGTCGAAAGGCGCCTGATCGAACGCAGGCGCCTGCCGGACCGCCGCAAGGGCTACACGCAGAAGGCCACGGTCGGGAACCACAAGGTCTATCTGCGCACCGGCGAATACGATGACGGCAAGCTCGGCGAGATCTTCATCGACATGCACAAGGAGGGGGCCGCCTTCCGCAGCCTGATGAACAATTTTGCCATCGGCATCTCCATCGGCCTGCAATACGGCGTGCCGCTTGAGGAATATGTCGAGGCCTTCACCTTCACCCGCTTCGAGCCGTCCGGCCTGGTGGAAGGCAACGACGCGATCAAGATGTCCACCTCGATCCTGGACTATCTGTTCCGCGAGCTTGCGATCTCCTATCTCGGACGCGGCGACCTCAGCCACGTGATGTCGGACGACCTGCGCCCCGACAGCCTGGGCGCCGGCGAGAACGAGGCGGCGCTGGCGGAACGCGAAATGGGCCAGCCGATCCCGACAGCAGCCAGCCGCGGCTTCGTTCGCGACAACCTCTATGTGCTCTCGGGCGGCCGCAACGATACCGCGTCAATCGCCGGGGACGCCGCGGAGGCGTCGTTCGTCGAAGCGCCCATGCCGGCGGCGGTGGGAGCCGGCTCCCACGACGCGGCGATCCGCCATGCGCGGATGCTGGGCTATGAAGGCGACGCCTGCGGCGGCTGCGGAAACTTCACCATGGTCCGCAACGGCACCTGCATGAAATGCATGACCTGCGGCCAGACGGACGGGTGCAGCTGACGAAGGCTGGGAGGAACTACAAACGAATCAAGTGCGCCCCGAGAACGTTGGTGCGTTCCCGGGGCGCTAATCGAGGATGAGGTCGCGGTGGCCGAATGGTTAGGCAGCGCCTCTTGCAAGTTCGCTTATGCCGGTTCGAATCCGGCCCGCGACTCCATCTTCGACTCTGTCACAATCTTGGCGTCCGCGGGACAACAAGACAAGACCTTAACTTATCGCCCCGAGAAGACCGGCTTGCGCTTTTCGACGAAGGCCTTGGCGGCTTCCAGGTGGTCTTCGGTCAGGCCGGAGCGGGAGTGGTTGCGGGCTTCCGTGTCGAGCGTCTCGGACAGCGAGGCGGTGACCGCGCCGTTGAGCGTCTGCTTCATGTAGGCGAGCGTGATCCGCGGGCCGGCGGCGAGGCTCTCTGCCAGCGCGGCCGTCTCCGCCTCCAGCGTGTCGTCGGCGACGACCCGGTTGAGGATGCCGAGCGCCAGCGCCTCTTCCGCGCCGAGGCGCGCGGCCGTCATGTAGAGCTCCTTCGCCTTCGCCGGGCCGACCAGCTGCGTCAGGAACCAGGAGCCGCCGAAATCTCCCGACAGCGCCACCTGCGCGAAGCCCGTGGTAATCAGCGCCGTTTCGCTGGCGATCCGCATGTCGCAGGCGAGCGCGATC
>MPNF01000512.1 GCA_002238885.1 Alphaproteobacteria bacterium bin95
TCCCCTATTTCTTCGGCCCCAATCTCGACGCCGAAATCCGTTGCGCCCCCACCTGCATCGGCCCCGACAACCCGCCCCGCTGGCCCCCCGTCATCTACGAGGACCACCTCGCCTGGTGGTACGACGCCAACTACAACGCGGACGACCAGAAGGATCTGGCGGCGGAGTAGTGGGGCGCCTTCTGGACCAAGCCTTTCTGCTGCGATCGACCGATAAAGGAGGATGAACTGTGGCCTACCAGGGAGAGCATGATGGGCTTTGCGGCATGTATGCAGTTGCAAACGCGTTCAAGGCATGTAGTGTGGAGGACGAATTCCGAGTATTTAGGTTGGCATGCCGTTCTCTCGGGGGAGACTTGACATGGCCGTCGGGCATTTGGGTAGGAACCTATTTTGAAGATATGAAAAAAATGCTTGAGTATTGCAAGAAGCATATTGGACATGCTGACCAAATTGAATTTGATTATCCATTTGATCGATACCCGCCCAATACGAAGGAAGAATATGTGAAAAAACTTCAAGAAGTGTTCCGAAATTGTAATCCAAAATGTGCAATAGTTGGCACTGAAGATCATTGGTTTACGATCAAGAAGGAAAATCCGAAGAGCAAGAGGTTTGTCGTTATTGATTCTGCACACTCAATTGATGAAGAATTCAGGGTGAATTCTCCCTATCTGAAAAATCTGGAACTAGATCTAACTTCCCTTGTTGTGTTCAAGTGCACATAATTTGAGTCACTATTCTTGAAGCTAAATCCGAATTCCAGTTGGTCGCATACATGGGCTCGCTATAGCTAGACCTTGATCGCCGTGTCCACACAAACCGGCGGCCATGACGGCTATGGCGAACATGGTGCTCCAGAACTTGTTGGTGAGCTTCGTTTCCGGCTTCGCCAGGTTTTCGTTGGTGGCCATCGTGTCCAGCCGGGCCTTCGTCCGTGTGAGGGGCTTCATGACATCCACGACCGGGTTCCGTGCGGCCGGGCCTCCGTGTCCTCCAAGGATTGCATGTTGCCGGACTCCAATCTGTTGTCGGACGACAAATCGACGATGAGCATTTATGTCGTCCCAGTGGGTGTAAAGCCATAGGAAGGACTCGGTGAAATGCCGATTTTCGGAGCCGAGTGGTCGCCCTTTCGTCGACGGGGGGAGAGTTTTTCAGACCCGACCGCTGGTTTTCGCCACCAATCTGTATATCTTACCAATGTCTTACTTCATCTTCGCGAGGGAGAGGAGACCATGCGGGCGCAGGAACGGCTCACGGCTACCGTTTCCACGAAGGGACAGGTGGTGCTCCCCAAGGCAGTTCGCCGGATATTGGGCTGGGAAGCCGGCACGCGGCTGGTCGTCGAGGAAGCGGAGGGCGGCGTGTTGCTGAAGGCTGCGCGGGCCTTCGCCGAAACCCGACCCGAGGATGTGTTCGGTTGCCTCGCCGGCGAGGGTCCCGCCAGGTCTGTCGAGGAGATGAAGGCAGGGGTGCTCGCGGAAGCGAAGCGGCGCCATGCGGGCGGTTGATACCAACGTCGTTGTCCGCTACCTGACCGGCGACGATCCGGGGCAGGCCGCAAGGGCGCGGGCGGCGGTGGACGCAGGGGGTATCTTCGCGAGCACGACCGTCCTGCTGGAAAGCGAATGGGTGCTGCGTAGCGTTTACGGCTTTGCCGGGCGGAAGGTGGCGGCGGCGCTCCGGGGTTTTGCGGGGTTGCCGGGGGTCTCGGTCGAAAACCCCGCCCTGCTGGCGGAAGCCCTCGTTCGGACGGAAGGGGGCATGGACTTCGCCGACGCGCTGCGTCTCGGCGCTGCCGCGGACTGCGAGGCCATGCTAACCTTCGACCGGCACTTCATCGAGGCGGCAGGGGATGCGCCTGTCAGGGTGGAGGAGCCCTGAGGGCGCTTCGGAGCCAGGGGCTGCCGGATGAACCCATCTACCTCGGCGGTGTCCGGTTTCCGGCCGAAAGACACGATTCGTTCGGAAGAAAAGAAATAATTCCCGACTGAAGCTTGACTACTGAGAAAATGTGCTATGATGGGGCAGGAGAAAGCGGCATCCGCGGGGCCGGTTCCTTCCCTTTCGCGCCGGCGCGAAAAAACCCCGACGAAACGCACGGGAGAGGTGCGTCCCGCGTCCGCCTCGCGCGGGCGCAATCAGGCGCGCGAACCGCGCCGGCGCTAACGGGCGCCCGCGCCCGCGTGCGATACGCGCGAAACAGGGTCCGCGCCCCGGCCTGGAGGACGGGGCGCAGAAGGAACCA
>MPNF01000513.1 GCA_002238885.1 Alphaproteobacteria bacterium bin95
CGATGGAAGCCTCGGCCGCGGGCGTGATGACCGCCTTCGACATGGTAACGGCGCGGATTACCGACAGCGACGGCGTCTCGGGTGTGGGCTACACCGTGATGCATGAGGGGCAGGGCGGCCCGATCGCAGCGATGTGCGACGGCTCCTTCCGCTCCAGCATCGAGGGCCGCGACCCGGACCTGATCGAGGCGATCTGGCGGGACATCTACAAGCGCCACCACTATGCCGGCCGGGGCGGGGCCACCGGCTTCGCGATGGCGGCGGTGGATGTCGCGCTCTGGGACCTGAAGGGCAACAGGCTGGGGGCCCCGCTCTGGCGGCTGCTCGGCGGGGCCAACCCCTCCGTGCGGGCCTATGCCGGCAATATCGACCTCAACTTCCCGGTGGACAGGCTGCTGGAAGGCGGCATGGCGAGCGTCGAGGCGGGCTTCCGCTCGGTCAAGATGCGGCTCGGCCGCCCGACCATCGCCGAGGACATCGCGCGCGTCGAGGCGATGCGCAGCCATCTGCCCGACGAGATCGAGCTGATGGCGGATGCGAACGAGGCCTGGCGGGTGGAGCAGGCGATGCGCGCCATGACGCTCCTCCAGCCCTTCGACCTTGTCTGGCTGGAGGAGCCGATCGCGCCCGACAACACGGCCGGATATGCTCATCTGCGCTCACTCGGCAAGGTGCCGCTGGCGGCGGGCGAGAACCACCACACGCTGGCGGAGTTCGCGGCGCTGATCGGCGCCGGCGGGGTCGATTTCCCGGAGCCCGACCTCACCACCTGCGGCGGCATCACGCCGTTCATGAAGGTGGCCCGCCTGGCCGAGGCGCACGGCCTGCCGGTGATGAGCCACGGCGCGCACGACCTGCATATCCACCTGCTCGCCGCGGCCCCGAACGCGGCCTATCTGGAATGGCACGCCTTCGGCCTCGACAAGTTCATGGCGGACCCGCTGACGGTCGAGGACGGCTACGCCCGCGCCCCCGACCGCCCCGGCCACGGCATCGCCTTCGATTGGGAGGCGCTCGCGGCGCACCGGCCGGACTAAGGGCTACAGGGAGGCGAAGGCCGGGGCGTGCTCGATGCGGGGCCCGCTGAGACTGCTCCGGGCGAGTTCAAGCCCCATTAGCGCAGGGCCGGCATAGGGCGATGCCATGCGCTCCACGGGGTCGGGACGGAAGCCGAAGAGCCGGTAATGGGTCAAATCGTCGAGTAACGAGCCACTCGTACCACACTTCCACCAACCTTACACCGGTTCGCTGACGTCGCAGACCAGCGCCAACCGTAAGAAGCGCCAGATAAAGTCCCCAGGTAGGCAACCTCCAAAGAACCATTTGGCTACAATCTCTTCAGATCAAAAGCTACGAGTGACTGCACTGCGCCTGCATTCAGACGAAACCCTTCTACGCCATTCATCCCACCGGAAGCCGAAAGCCCTCGCCCAAGGGCCCCAACACCTCTACCCGCGCAATCAAGCAGCGACACGACCCTTGCCGCCTCGACACTCCCAATCACCCAATCAGAAAAGAATTTCACGTTTTCTCCATCGACCGAATTCTTATTGCAATTCCCTTGAATCCTGCTATCCTATGTATCCATCCGCGGAGATTACGAGCGATGTCAGCGCCTATCCTTCCTTCTCGGCAACCGGTTTACCAGATTAGCTTTGCTTTCGAAGGCAAGCACCAATCCGAAAATGAACTCTTTCGTAAGGCCTAAAGCAATGTGGAGTTTATCGAGCATAAAGTGCAGTCGCACCGACGGCTGGCAGGCCAGTGAAATCGAGGCTTTGGATGTCGTGCATAAAAACAATATTGCCGTCTACCGCGGCAGCGCCTTAGAAGCCGCTCCAGAAGCCCTTGGGAAAACGCTTCAATTCTCGATTTCCACCACCTCCCTAAAGCCTGCCAAAGTTGGAATAACAATTGCGACGACAGGTGCAGTCCGAGTCCAACCAGAAATTACTGACGACCGGACACAGAGAACGTTCTCCCTACCGACTACCATGACCTGCCCTACTATTGACCTTATACCAGCGGCTGAGAGTTGAGACTCATTTGGGGGATTCCCAAGAGGAACGGCATCTGACTCAATGGCGACCCCGCATATTGGAGGGTCGGCGTGAGGACAGGGGTCCCATTGAGGAAGGATTTCGATGCCGCGCAGTTGCGCGGCTTGGCGCAGCGGAGCCGGGACGGCGCGCAGAACCGTCGTCTTCTCGCGCTGGCGGTGATTTACGACGGTCATCGTCGTTCGGAT
>MPNF01000514.1 GCA_002238885.1 Alphaproteobacteria bacterium bin95
CCGAGCCGTCCGAATACGCGCCGTGCATCTGAAAGCTGTTCTTCGACAGATCGATCCCGATGATGCTAACCTCCTTCATTGGATGCCTCCTTCCCATTGGGGGTTTCAACAACACCACCATGGCACACTGCGATGCCGTCGGATGGAGGCGTCCACCCTATCGGGGTCCATCTTCCGGGGTCCATCTTCCGGCGTTCGCGCCAAGCCGAACCGGTTGAGGTTGGGCCCCGGATCGGGGTCCGGGGCGACCCCCGCCTTCGCCGGGGGCAGGTGGAAACAAGGCCCGACGCTATCCCGCAAAGGCCGTCGTTTCAGTTGGAACGGGTCGTGCCCTAGATTTCCTGTACGTCCACGATATCGCGCATCGCCTTGAGTTCCGTCAGCATTCCGGGCGTGACGGCGAAACGGGTGCCCAGCGTCATCTGGACTTCATGCGACCTGTCCATGTCGAACAGAATCCGGACCTCGCCGCGCCCGGACGGTTCCCGCTGCAACACGCTCTGGATGCGGGCCAGCGCCTCGCAGTCCTCGATGAATATGTTGAGGCCGGCCCCGGTCTTGCCGACCGCGGCATCCAGCGGTTCCACGGTTTGGGCGACTAGGCGCACATCATCGCCGTCCATGGCAGCCTCGCAGGCGAACAACAGCGGTTTTCCCGCGTCCAGCAGAGTTCTCGCCGACGCCAGCACTTCGGAAAAAACCGTGATCTCCGACTGCCCGGAACTGTCGGAAACGCTGATGAAGGCGATACGGTTGCCGCGTCTTGAGGTGCGTTCCTGCTTCGACAACAAGGTTCCCGCGATCTTCACGGCGCTGCGTCCGCGTCTCACGATTTCCGGCAATGTGCGGATCGGTTCGATCCTGAGCCGTTGGAAATAGCGTCGATATTCATCGAGCGGATGGGCGGACAGATAGAACCCGGTGGCGTCGAACTCGTGCTGAAGGCGCTCCATCGGCTCCCAGCTCCGGGCATTCGGCAGCTTCGGGTCCGGCACCAGGTCTTCGACTGCCCCGAAGAGGTTGGTCTGATTGGTCGTCCGTTCCTCTTCCTCGACCGCCGCGTGGCGCAGCAGCATCTCCGCACCGGCAAACACCCGCGCCCGGTCCTCCTCAAGCGAGTCGAAAGCGCCGGCTTCCGCCAGTTTCTCGAGAAGCCGCGAGTTCAAGGCCCTGGGGCCCAGCCTGCCGGCAAAGTCGAAGGGATTCTTGAAGGGTCCGCCGGTGCGGCGTTCCCGCTCCACCGCCTCCATGGCAGCCCTGCCGACGGACTTGACCGCGGCCAGCGCGTAGCGGATGGCGGGTGCCCTCTCCGGCGTTTCCTCTGGCTGGAACAGAGCGCCCGACCGCTGTACGTCGGGAGGGAGCAGCGCGATATCCATCCTGTCCAGCTCGCGAAGCAGGGGCACCAGCTTGTCGGTGTTGCCAAGTTCGTGCGTCATGGACGCGGCCATGAACTCGACCGGGTAATTCGCTTTCAACCATGCAGTCTGGTAGGCAATCAGCGCATAAGCAGCCGCATGAGATTTATTGAAGCCGTAACCAGCAAATTTGTCCACAAGATTGAAGATTTTTTCCGCTAATTTAGCATCAACACCTCTTGCGACTGCGCCGTCGATAAAGGTCTCTCTTTGCGCGTCCATTTCCGATTGAATTTTCTTGCCCATGGCCCGCCGTAACAGGTCCGCAGCGCCAAGCGTGTAGCCGGACAGGACCTGCGCAATCTGCATGACCTGTTCCTGATAAATTATAATTCCATATGTTTCCTCAAGAATGGATTCGAGGCCCTCATACATATAGTCTATTTTTTCTCGACCATGTTTTCTCTTGATATAGGATGGAATATTCTCCATCGGGCCCGGACGGTACAGCGCAACAACGGCAATCAGGTCTTCGAACCGGCTGGGTTTCAATTTTTTCAACATATCGCGCATTCCGGAGCCTTCCATCTGGAACACGCCGACGGTATCTCCGCGCGACAGCATTTCGAAGGTTTTTTCGTCGTCCAGCGGTAGTTGCAACAGGTCGATTTCGATACCCTTCTCCGCGAGCATCTTCCGGGTGTCTTCGAGAACTGTCAGCGTTTTGAGGCCGAGGAAGTCGAATTTTACAAGGCCGGCGGCCTCCGCCCATTTCATGCTGAATTGCACAGCCGGGAGGTCGGAGGAACCGCGGTCCCGGTAAAGCGGCGCGATATGCTGCAACGGACGGTCGGCAATCACAACGCCGGCGGCGTGTGTCGAGGCGT
>MPNF01000515.1 GCA_002238885.1 Alphaproteobacteria bacterium bin95
CATGTTCGAGCGCCAATCGCGGCCCCCGCTGCCGGTCGCGCGCCCAGTAGCTCAGCATGTAGGTGGGCGAGCTGGCGTCGCAGATGAGCCCGCAATGCGCGCCGCCGTCCGAGAGGCTCAGCATGGATAGCGGATGCTCCAGCACGGTGCGCAGCATCTCGAAATCGCCGTCGGCATATCCGAGCAGCGGGAAATAGATCAGCGCCCGGCCCTCATCTGCCAGCATCGCGTCGAGCAAGGTCGCACGAGGATCGCCCGTGCCCGCCAGCCCGGCAATGCTGCGCTCTGCCGGCGGTTCGTAGTCGGGCGGGTCGCCCAGCATATTCCTACCACCACAGCTTTCCCGGCAGGACCGCATGGGAGGGAAGCTGTTGGATTCGCCGCACGTTGTCAACAGGCCGTCATCTGCGCGCGTCGGGAGCATGCTGCTTTCGCTGTCGCTGGGTGCTGTCCTGCTTGGCGGCTGCGGCTGGTTCGACCAGGACGAGGTCGCGCGGGAGGCGGCGTCTGTCGAAGACCGTCTGAGTTCCGTCGGGTCGCTTGAGCCGGACCGGCCCGGCTTCCGTTCTCTCACGCAATCCAGGGACCCCTATCTCGCGCTCCGGGCCGTCGAGGCGGAGCGTTCGCTTCTACCCGAGGATCTTCGTTCGGAGGCCGGGATTGTCGTCACGCTCGGCTACGGCCCGGGTGATGAGCCGAGCGATGAGTCTCTTGCACGGCGGATATCGGATGCAGCCGGCATTCCGGTTCGGATAGTCGGTGTCCGGTGGCAGGGCGCCGCCGGCGACGGCGGACCTGTGGAGGCATCGGCGAACACGGACCGCACGGGCTGGCTGGATGCCCTGTCGGACGAGTTGATCGGCGAAGCGGGCGTGTGGTCGGGTCCGCTCGACCGTCTTCTGGACGCCTGGACGCAAGCTGCGGGCTACCGGTGGCGATACGACGAGAAGAGCGCAACCGTCGAGGTCGTGCGCTCCGAGACGCGGATCTTCGAAGTCCACGCGCTGGCGGGGAGGCAAAGATACGGCGTGACGACGACGACGCGAGGGAACGCCGGCGAGGGGACGAGCGGCAGATCCTCGCAGTCGATCTCCTCGGAGATGACCTACGATCCCTGGGAGGAGATCAAACCGCAGGCGGCGGACGCCGCGGGTCCGGAGGGTTTGGTTTCGGTTTCGGAGACGGCCGGGACGGTGACGGTGACCGGCCTGCCCCGGGCGGCGGACCGCGTGCGGGCCTATCTGGAGCATGTGAACGGTCATGTGCTGAGGCCGGTGACCTTGTCGGTGCACGTCTACTCGGTGCGCTTCGACAAGGGCTCGGACTACGATGTGGGGCTGACGGGCATTCTGCCCGAAGTGTTCGGCTCGAACTTCGTGGTCGGCGTCGATGGCGGCTCGATCTCGGTGGTGAAGCCGACATCGGTCGGGGCATCGTCCCTGCGCGCGACGGTGAACGCGATGAGGAAGGTCGGCACGGCCTCGCGGGTGCTGTCGGTGGATGTGCCGACGCTGAACGGGCGCCCGGCGCAGTTCTACGACCTGTTCGACCGGGCCTACCTGGCGAAGATCACTACAACGGTTCAGGAAGGGCTGCGGACGTTCGAACTGGAGCCCGATACGCTATCGTGGGGTTTCGGGTTGAGCTTCGTGGCGCGGATCGTGGCGCCGGACGAGGTTCTGGCGCGGATCACGGCGACGATCCAGGACGCTCCGGAGATCGTGCCTTTCGGGCCGCCCGACAACCAGATCCAGCTTCCGGCCTCCGGGCGCCGTGCGATCGTGGCGACGCAGCGCATCGCGAGGGGCGAGACGCTCCTCCTTACGGGCTTCCGGGAGCGGTCGTCCTCGGGCGAGCGGTCGGGGACGTTCCATCCGGCTGTGCCGCTGCCCGAAGGCGGCTCGGACACGGAGATCGCCCGCGTCGAGACGGCGCTGCTGGTGACGGCCGATATCGGGACGCCGCTCGGCATTTCGGAGCGCCGGCTCGGCGAGGCCGCCGGCGGATATGTCCGGGCTGCGAACGGCCAGGCCGTAGCGCCGGAACCGGTGCGCGGCGGTGCGATCGCCGCGGAGAGCGCCGGCCCCGTCCGGGAGCCCGGCGGATGAGCGTTCTCACTGTTGGCGGTCATCGCCTTGCGGCCGGTCTCGACTGGGAGCGCGAGGTCCTGAGCGGAGGCAAGGCGGCGAAGGCGGCGCGCGACCGGGGCCATCGCTGGACGGTCGAGCTCGGCGGGCAGA
>MPNF01000516.1 GCA_002238885.1 Alphaproteobacteria bacterium bin95
TCCGTCGCCGGGTCGTCGGGGTCGTACATGTTGGTATTGCAGGTCCCGCCGGCGAGCAGCGTGCCGGGATGGCGGTCGACGACCCTGCGGGCGATGGCGATGGCATCGCGGTTGAGCTGCTCCAGCAGGTGTTCCCGGCCGACAAGGCGCAATCTCTCGCGGTGCCCGTAATAGGTGAAGGCGAGCACCACATCCGAACCGCAGCGCACCAGCTCCTCGTGCAGTTGCTCGACGACCTCCGGATGGTCGATCACGACTTCAGGCACATAGCCGCCGGCCGCAAGGTAGCCGCGCCGCTCCATCTCAAAGAGGTAGCCGCTGCCGTGGATGAACGCCTCGCCGGCGGCCAGACGCTCGGTAAACGACCCGGTCATGGCCGTCCTCCCCTGTTTGCTGAACGCAGAGCGTGACATGACAGGCGGGCGCAATACGCCCGTTTCCGACCCAGATGCGCCCTTTTGCGGCATGGGAGACGACGGACCGCGACCCCTGCGCGGCAACGAGGTCGGCTCCCCCGTTTCTGAATTTCAGCGGTCGGTCGGATGCTTCCGCACATGAATAGAATGATAATGTCTATTGTTGTAATATAATGAACAAACATACACAATACTTCCTGTTGGGTCCTTCGATAGGGGCGACGGCAGCGATGGCGGGTGTTTTCGACCACTCACCTTCGAGCCTCGACACGGTCAGGCAGTTCGCTGTTGCCTGCCCGCAGCGGATCTCAACCTGACTCCGGGAATCTCCGCATGGCCCTGAAGCAACCCATCGTCATCCCCCACGCAACGGAAAACACTTACGAGCTGTCGCGCGATTACAAGCTGGAGCTCGATAACATTGCGGTGATCGTGCCCAAGTATTTCAGATTCGACGGAGCGAGCATCCCGGCGCCCGCGTGGATGTTTACCTATACTCCCTTTCATCCGGACGTAATGCTGCCGTCGCTCATCCATGACTGGATGTACTATAACCACCAAGCGGACAGGGACATTACAGACGACTTGTTCTTTACACTTCTGAAGAACAACGGAGTAAGTAATTTCATGGCCAATTTGATGTGGGGCGCAGTAAAGGCAGGCGGTGAATTCGTGTGGGATAACGATGAGGAAGATATCGAAATGCTGACCGAACTCTGCAGAAAAGTATTTGGGCGGCCGAATTTCGAGGGCTACAAATTTCCCCGGGGCATCGTCGACCGGATCGCGCCGATTACCCTGCCGGCGGACGATCCGGATTGATTGTCGGCGCGAGATTGCTCACCGGACACGAAATTCCTCGTAGTGGCTGACTGAGGGCATTATTCGCAGGCGGGACCCCTACCCGGCACGTCCACTTCCGCGCGGGGGAGTCGAGGCGGGACGAGTTAGCGGCTATCGTGGCGGCATGACAGGCAATCGAAGGTTCCCCGCCGCATGACGGTGCTTTCGGCGCGCGAGCTTCGCGAGGCGGCGGAACTGGTCCGGCAGCGCCGGACGGCGACCGACCGGATGCTGCGGCAGCGGGGGTATGCAACGCTGGCGGTCGGCCTTTCCTTCGGGCTGGCGCTCCTGCTTGCCTGGGCCGGCGGCTGGCGATTGGGAGAGAGCCGCTTCCAGCTTCTCGTCCTTGTGGGCGCGGTCTGTTTCGCGGTCATGCTGGTCTGGGCGCTCGCGCCCTCCCGCCGCCAGCTCCTGGGCGAGAAGAGCGCGCTAGCACCGCTGGTGCTGGGGACGCTCGGGGATTTCGACTATCTGCCGGGCGGACGCATCGCCGAGGAGGTGCTGAAGCGTTCGCGCATGTTCGCCCGCTGGTCGGACTATACCGGCGGCGACCTGGTTCGCGGCGAGCATGAGGGCCTCGCCTTCGGTTATGCCCGCGCGGCGCTCACCAGGGGCGGTCCCGCAAAGCTCGAATCGCTCGTGACCACGGGCAAGATGAAGGAGGTGTTTCGCGGCGCCGTGCTCGCCGTGGAAGGCTTGCGGCCGACCGCCGGCATGGCCTTCGCCTTCACCCGCCGCGACATGGCGATGGAATGGCTCGCCGACCTCAGCGCGGAAATGCCCGGGCTCCGCCGGCGGGAATCGGGCGCGCTGGAAGTCTGGACCCTCGACCCGGAGGACGCCGGACGGCTGGCAACGCCCGCGCTGGCCGATGCGATGGCCGCGCTCTGCAAGGCGGCGGACGCCGACTCCGCGGAACTTTGCCTCAGCGGAACCGCCGCGCTGGTCAAGCTGCGCACCCGCCGCCCCATCCTGCCCGGT
>MPNF01000517.1 GCA_002238885.1 Alphaproteobacteria bacterium bin95
GAGCGGCGTCCGGACGTCGTGCGCGGCCGCCAGGTGACATGCGGCCGGGTCCTCTGCCGGCAGGAATGGCGTCGCAGGCGCGTCCGGGAGGCCGTGAAGCGCTTCCGGGCGCGAGCGGAGGAGCAAGGCGCCGGCGAGGCTACCCGCGAGCGGGAACGGCCCGCAGCGGAGCGGAGAGCGGAGCCAGGGACGCGGCCGAGTTCGGGGGGGTAGTCAGATACCGGGGAGGCCGGTATCGCGCTGTACGGGGTCGATTCCGGTAGCGGTCCCGGTTCGGAGACCGGGCAGGCCCTTAGCGTACGATTCTGCCCCCTACCGGAATCGACCTCTTCTAAGGCGATTTTCGCGGGCTTCGCGGTCCGCTCTCGCAGCCTGGTTGTTGTTCTGGTGGCTGGAGAGCGCGCCGACCGGGGCAGATGTGCGGCCGAGATTTTGCTTTTGCTTCAATAATTCTGAGGCTTTCGGGAGGCCGTCGCCACAAGGCGCCCGGGGCATGAATTGTGCACTATGGCATTGAATTGAAGCTAATTTTCCGTGTTCGAGGAGCTTGGACGGTCAGGCAAGAGTGTTGCAGCCGCGCAACTGCGTTCCGGAAACTGTCGATGGGTCGGCCTTGCCGCTTGTTTCTCTCAGACAAGGCGGGGATGCTTGATGACCGCCTTATTCCGGCGGCAACTACGGGAGAACAGCAGGATGAAACGGATCCTCTTTGGGACGACGGCGCTGGCCTTCGTCGGCGCGGTGGGGGCCGGACAGGCTTCGGCGGCCGATATGCTCAGCATGGGCGTGGGCGGCTATTTACAGCAGTGGATCGGCGTGGCTGATCGTGATGATGATGGCGCGGACGGCGGCGTGGCTGCCCAGTCGGACACCGAAATCCACTTCAAGGGCTCGCTCGAATCCGACATGGGGCTGAAGTTCAGCGTGCATGTCGAGCTCGAAGGGGACAGGGGCAGCAATGCCATAGACGAGTCCTACGCCCGCGTTGGCGGCGAGTTCGGGCAGATCGAGATCGGCGCACGCGATCATGCGATGGTGCGCATGCACCAGGGCATTTCCGATGTCGGCATCGGCCTGAACGCCGGCGACACGCAGAAATGGGTTCCCGGCGCCTATCTGGAGACTTCCGGCCACGCCATCGGCAACGCCAGGAAGATCAACTACATCTCGCCGCGCGTCTCCGGCTTGCAGATCGGCCTCTCCTACGCGCCGGACGACACGACCCAGGCCCCGACAAGCGCGCCCACGGGCAATGACAAGGACGGCTGGGGCGTCGGGCTGAATTTCCAGCAGAAAGTCGCCGATATGGCCGTCACTTTCTCCGCCGGCCACAAGACGGCCGGCACGGTCGGGATGGCGATGGAGTACATGTCGGGTAATAGGGAAGGCAGCCCGCTTACGGTCGACGACTACGACGGCCACATGGACGCTATCGAGAAATATGCAGAAGTCGGCCTGGCAATGGGTTCGGGCAACCTGCAATCCCTTCAGGAGAGTGCTGCGCGGGCGGTGACGGCCATCGACGCGGCCACCGACATGACTGCCACGAAGAGCGACGCCTCGACCTACACCAATTTCGGCATCGGCGTCGGCATGGGCGAGTTCGGCTTCAATGTCGCCTACGCCATGGCCGAGGGCGGCGCCTACAAGTTGCAGACCCACCATGTGGACCCGAATGCCGGCACCGATAGTGCCACCGAAGATGAAGGCGACGATATCGTCACCCAGCAGGTCGTCAGGGACGGCTCGAAGGACCATGACGTGTGGGGCGTGAGCGTTTCCTACTCGGACGGCCCGATGGCGCTGAGCCTCGGCCACATGACGCATGAGACCGATGCCGGCGGCGAGCGCAACGCCACCATGCTTTCCGGCAGCTACACGCTGGCGCCGGGCGCGGCGTGGAAGACCTCGCTCTTCATGGCCGAGGACACGACCGGCCACAAGAACGTCACCGGCGGGATCAACGAAGGCACCGGCTTCGTCACCGGCATCGCGCTCAGCTTCTGATCGGCGCGGAGAGCAACCCCACGGACTAACGAACACAAACAATATGCCCGGCCGAATCCGACCGGGTTGAAAGGAGACGGTTCCCGATGAGAACCATGAAACATCTGGCCCTGGCGGCGGCAGCCGCTTCGGCTCTGGCGCTTGCAGGCTGCGGAGGCGGCGGCTCGTCTGCGACCAGCCAGCAACAGCCTGTCCGGACGGGACCCCCGGCGGAGCAGCAG
>MPNF01000518.1 GCA_002238885.1 Alphaproteobacteria bacterium bin95
ATTTGCAGACAGCATTCCTGTCTCCACCGGTTGCCATGGCCGCCTACTACCTGAAGTCGGTGGCGCCTCAATGGGACCTGTTGAAGATCTATGGCGGCATGTTCGACTTCATGATGCTGCAATGCGTTGGCCTCGCCATCGTGTTCTTTATCCCCGAAGTTGCACTCTGGCTGCCTTCGGTGCTGTTCAAGTAGCGTCGGCCAAGGGTGTCCCTTACCCGACAATCGTGGAAGCGCCGGCGTCGTCCTTGCGGGCGGCGCCGGCGGCATTCACCGGAGGAGACGTTCCGTGCTGCTCGACGGGATCAGGGTTATCGAGGCGGCGACCTTTATTGCCGGTCCGGCGGCCGCGATGATTCTGGGCGAGTTCGGCGCCGATGTGGTCAAGATCGAGTCGCCCGACGGCGACCCGTTTCGCCAGTCCGTGGGGGCGCCCGGCAATCCGCCCACGCCGTTCAACTATCCCTTCAACATGGACAACCGGCACAAGCGGAGTGTCGTGCTGGACCTGAAGCAGGACGGAGACCGGGTGCGGCTATACGACATGGTGGGCGAAGCGGATGTCTTCATCACCAACTCACCGCTTGGAACGCGCGCACGGCTCGGCATCCGCGATGAGGACCTGCTGCCGCTGAACGAGCGGCTGATCTATGCCTCTGTCACCGCCTATGGCGAGACCGGCCCCGAGGCCGCGCGCACCGGGTTCGACTCGACGGCGCTCTGGGCGCGCAGCGGCCTTATGGACATGGTGCGGCCCGCGCCCGATGCGCCGCCCGCGCGTTCGCTCCCCGGCATGGGCGACCACCCGACCGCGATGACGCTCTTCGCCGCCGTGATGATGGCGCTCTACCGGCGCGAGCGAACGGGCAAGGGCGGCGCCGTCTCGACCAACCTCATGGCGAACGGCCTCTGGTGGAACGCCTTCCAGACCAGCGCCATCCTGTGTGGCGCGGAGCACAAGCAGCGACCAGCGCGCGAAGACGCCGCCAACGCGCTCCACAACCTCTACCGCTGCCGGGACGGCCGCTGGTTCCATCTGGTGCTGCTGCCGGAAGACCGCAACTGGCCGAAGCTCATCGCGGCGCTGGAAAAGCCCGAATGGCTCGACGATCCGCGCTACCAGGACCGGCCGGCGCGGGTCGCCAACCGCCATGCGCTGATCGCCGATCTCGACGCCGTCTTCGCCGCTCGCGACTGGCCGGACTGGCGCGAAATCCTCATCCGCCATGCCGTCAGTTTCGGCGAGGTCGGCACACTCGCCGACATCCCGAACGATGCTCAGATGCGGGAGAGCGGCGCGCTCATCCCCTGCGACGACCCGGAAACGGGCGCATCTCTGGCACTGGCTGCGCCACTGTTCCTGAAGGGCGAGAAACGGCGCAAGCCCAAGGCCGGGCCTTTGCTCGGCGGCGGCTGAAACGCGGAGCCGCAGCCTTCAGACGATGGTTCGTTCCCCCAGGCGGCGGACCGCGCCCGAGAACACGGCGACGACCTCGCCGCCGTCCTCACGCACCTCGACGGCATACATGCCGGTGCGCCCGGCGTCCGCCTGCTCCCGGGCCTCGGCCAACAGCAGGCAGCCCGCCCGGCCGGGACGCAGGAAGGTAATGGAGCAGAATTGCGCCACGGAGACCCGGTTGCGGCTGTTGCTCGCGAAGGCCATGGCCGAATCGGCGAGCGAAAAGATGTAGCCGCCGTGGCAAACGCGATGGCCGTTCAGCATGTTGTCGGTCACCGGCATCGACATGCGGGCCCAGCCGGCGCCAACCGCCTCCAGCCGGATGCCGAGATTCCGCGACGCATCGTCCTGCCCGTACATGGCGTCGGAGACGCGCCGGGCCAGCGCATCGGCAGCGCCCGCCATCTGCCCGGCATCCATTAGTGCGCGGCCTCGTAGTCGTGAATGTAGTCCCGCGTCTCCGGCACGGCGTCCGGGTCCTTCGCAAGCTGGATCTGGAATACGGTCACGATGTTGTTCATGAAACCGACCTCGCAGGAGGCGAGGTAGAACTCCCACATACGGCAGAAGCGCTCGTCATACATCGCGCGCGCCTTGTCCCAGTTCGAAACGAAACGGTTCCGCCACGCCCTGAGCGTCCTCGCATAGTGGCGCTTCAATACCTCTATGTCCGTCACCAGAAGGTTTTGCTCCTCTATTGCAGGCATCAGCTCCGAAAGCGTCGGCAGGTATCCGCCTGGGAAGATGTAGCGAGTAATCC
>MPNF01000519.1 GCA_002238885.1 Alphaproteobacteria bacterium bin95
CGTAGCGGAGTTCCGGGTCGGGCGGTTCCAGGCCGATCAGGCGGGCCTGCGGCACGGCGGCGTCCACGAATTTCTGCCGGAGCTCGTCATTGGTGAAGCGCTTGATCTTCCAGCGCATCGAACGCGAGGTGTGCGCGGATTCGGCATCGGAGGGGCCGAACATCATCAGCGACGGCCACCACCAGCGGTTGAGCGCATCCTGCGCCATCCGCTTCTGCGCCGCCGTCCCCTGGGCAAGGCGGGAGATGGCTTCGTAGCCCTGGCGTTGGTGGAAGCTTTCTTCCTTGCAGATGCGGATCATGGCCCGCGCATAGGGACCGTAGGAGCAGCGGCAGAGCGGGATCTGGTTCATGATCGCCGCCCCGTCCACCAGCCAGCCAACCGCGCCGATATCCGCCCAGGTGATCGTCGGGTAGTTGAAGATCGAGGAATAGCGCGCCCGGCCCTCCAGCAGGCGATCCACCATCTCCGCGCGCGAGACACCCAGCGTCTCCGCTGCAGCGTACAAATAGAGCCCGTGCCCGCCCTCGTCCTGGACCTTGGCGAGCAGGATCGCCTTGCGGCGAAGGTTCGGCGCGCGGGTGAGCCAATTGCCCTCCGGTAACATTCCGACGATCTCGGAATGGGCGTGCTGGCTGATCTGGCGGATAAGCGTCTGCCGGTAGGCCTCCGGCATCCAGTCATTGGGCTCGATCTTCTCCTCGCGGTCGATCTTTGCCTGGAAGCGGGCCAGCAGCTCCGCATCCTCGGGTCCGCCATCCTCGACGGACTGGTTGAGGCCCTGCGTGTACATGCCCTGCAATGTGGGACCCGGCGCGGCCCATGTCGAGAGGAAAACGGGCGTGCCCCGACCGCAGAATCAGCCTGAAGCTGTCTCCAGCGCAATCACATCCTGAAGCGCCGCCAGCCGGCGGTCGAACGTGTAAAGCGCATCGGCGCCCGACCGCCGCGCGGCGGCCGCGATCATCCGGTCCGCGAAACCGGTGCCGCCCCCGCGATATCCATAGGCCGCGCGGATAACGTCATCTCCTGCCTCAAAAAGGAGCGCGTCGCCCGAAACCAGCTGTTCCAGCGCGGTCGCAATCCTGTCGCGGGAAAAGCCGTAACTCCTCTCGAGCACCCAAACCACCTCCAAGGCGACTTCCCTGCAAACAAAGCCCGGCCGCTCCGGCGTAAGTTGCTCGAGCAGAGAACGGGCGGCCTCCACCTGCTCCCGGTCGTCATCGATCAGAAAGCGCAGCAGAATGTTCGTATCGAGCGCAATCAACCTTCGCTTGCCCCTTCGGCGATGGCGCGGTCCATATCCTCAAGCGTCACCGGCGGACCGTCATATGCGAGCATGCCGAAAAGTTCCGTAAGCCGTCTGACAGGCAACAGGCGCACTTCGCCATTATCCATGATGACATAACGCACACGGTCCCCGGACGAGACCCCGAGCGCCTTCCGGACAGCCTTCGGCAAGGTTGTTTGCCCCTTGGAAGTTATAGCGGACTCGATCATTGCAGTTTTCGATTCCCTTGTTTGTCGATATAATTCCTTACTTATTGTAAATTGGCAAGGAAATCATCAATAGCCCCGCTGTCGGACTGTTCCCGAGTCTCGACGGACGGGGAAGTCCGCGGACGGTCCTGGATGTTCCATCACCCGCCGCCGGCGAAGGAGGAGCGGAAGGCCCAGCGGGTGGTGCGCATCTCGATGAAGGCGAACAGCGCATACATGGCGATGCCTTCGATGGCGAGCGCGATCAGCCCGGCGAACACGAGCGGCATCTGGAAGTTCGTGCCCGCGACGCTCATCAGGTAGCCGATGCCGGAATTCGCGGCGATCGTCTCGGAGACGACCGAGCCCACGAAGGCAAGCGTGATCGCGACCTTCAGCGAACCGTAGAAGTAGGGCTGTGCGCGGGGGATGCCGACCTTGAGGATGATGTCCAGCTTGCGCGCTCCCAGTGCCCTCAGCACGTCTTCCAGTTCGGGCTCCGTGGTGGCGAGGCCGGTCGCGACGTTCACCACGATGGGGAAGAAGGAGATCAGGAAGGCGGTCAGGATCGCCGGGATCTCGCCGATGCCGAACCAGATGACGAGGATCGGCACGACTGCGACCTTGGGAATGGAGTTGAAGCCGACCATGACCGGGTAGAGCCCCCGGTAGATCGCCCGCGACCAGCCGACGATCATGCCGAGCACGACGCCGAACGCGACCGCGATC
>MPNF01000520.1 GCA_002238885.1 Alphaproteobacteria bacterium bin95
AGATGCTCGGGATCACCGAAATCGATTGGGGCTCCCCGGAGATCGACAGGGCAATCGCGGCGGACCTTTTGAAGATGGCGAGCGACGCCCTGAAACACGATTTGCCGGACGATGACCGGATACGAATCTACACCGTCCTGAAGTCCTGAATTGGGGGGCGTCGAGACCGGCGGCGATGCCGGCGAGATTACCGGCGTGTTCTTCGGAGACCGCCATCAGAGGGTTGGCGGCACACTTCGGCGTTGGGACCTGTCCGCCGGCTTCGTGGGAACAAGACAATGAGGCAGGGAAGGATAGCCGGCGCTTTGGTGGCTGCATTCGTCCTGAGTGGCTGCGGGCTATCCATGGCCGAGCACGCGGCAATCATCGTGGGGAATGCCTTAGTCAGCGACAAACGCGCATCGAGCCCGGCCCCTGTAGAAAACGAAACCCCCTGACCGAATCGCTCTACAAGGAACCCCGGCCGCCCGCCAGCGGCCGGGGCTTTCAACACCCACGACAAAGGGGCAAAGCCGTGGATGACGAAGACGATTTCAGGGGGCCTATTGGCCGTCTGGAGACTGCAACGCCTCTTGTGCAGCAAACGGGCGTGTTTCTTGTGATGGATGTGCGCTATCCCGGATTGCAGCCGCCACATCCTCCTTCAAGAGAAGCGGTACTGGTTCCTCCGGATCGGATAAGCGAACTGTCGGAAGCACTACGAAACGCGGCGGTTGAGTGGCGAAGGACTTATAGTCGCCATTGACATTGGACACGACGGCTCTCCCGGCTATGATTCCTGCTGGGAGAAGATCAGCACCTTTCCCACTCGCGATTGCGGCCCCGTGCATTTCTCCGTCGCGGGGCCGTTTTCCGTGATCGGGTTCGGGTAGCGTAGCTGTCGCGCCGCCATTCCGGCAAGCATTCCCCGTCCTGATTCACCGTGCCGGCCTTCCCGGCTGTCTCGACATCCGCAACCGTCCTTCGCGGCCTTCATGGACTCCCGGCCGACGCCCGTGCGAGGATTGCGCCATGACGGACGGGCCGACGCCGCATGAACTATCCGAGCGGATCGCCCGTCTCGAGGAGCGCATGAAGACCATGCAGGCGGAATACAAGACCGACATTGCGCGCCTGGCGGAAGACATGGCGAGGCGCGATACCGAAGCCGCGAAGCGCGACAAGGACAACCTTCGCTGGACAGTCGGACTCTGGATCGCCGCTATCGTCGTGCTTGGCTTTGTCATCCGCTTGTCCGACTGACAGCGGCTCGCCTCGTGGCGCGGCATGAAGACCATGCAGACGGAATGGAGGCGGGTTTCGAGCGGCTGTCGAAGGAACTGGCGCAGCGCGACCGGGCGTTGCTGCTTGCGATCCTCGGTATGATCGTCCTGGCCGTCGCGATCCTGAAATTCGTCTGACGGACCGCCACCGCGAGAGCGATCCGGACGGCCGGGGCGACAGGGGTGATTCCGGCAGAGAGCGCGTCTCGATGCCTTCCCCGCGCGGCCTCCTGAATACCGTTCGTGAGCGGTCAGCTCTATGCGCCCTGCCCCCCGACGGCCCGATATGCCCCTAGATGGGGGTGTGCTGGTGAGTGGTAAGCGCCCCTCGTGACACTACGCACAGTGCAAACGGCCCCGCAGGGGTGGCTGTCGGGGCTTTACGCCGCGTCGTCGGTTGGGCAGCCGGTCCTTTGCGCCTTGTCGCGCAGGCGGGCGGCAAGGTGGAGCACGTCTTTCATGGTCAGCTTCGGCACAGGCCAGGGCAGGCGCTTGCGGTCCGCGTAGCGCCGCGCCTGGCGGCGGCAGGCCGCGCCGCTGCGGCTGCCGGTGAGGGCGGCGATCTCCGGCCATGGCTTCTGCGTCATGTGACGCTCGTGATAGGCGCGCGGACCGATGCCGCCGGCCTTCGGCCTGCAGGCGTCGCAGAAGGCCAGCGCCGCGCGCTTCCTGCCGGTGCGTCTCTCTTGCTTCCCGCAGCCCTTGCATTCCCACGGGTGGACTGCGACGGGCGGGCGCGGCTTCAGGCCGAGGCCGGCGGCGAGCTGGCGGACGCGGGTCGGCGAAACGCCGAGCTGGCGTCCCATGGCGCGGAGGCTCAGGGCCGTCCAGTTGCGCTGGATGAAATCGAGCCGGTCCATGCGTCGAATATAGGCGGGCCGCGCCTCACGCGAAGGGCCAAAAAATTCTCTCAGGGAGGAACCATGGATATGGGACCCGCCC
>MPNF01000521.1 GCA_002238885.1 Alphaproteobacteria bacterium bin95
GTCCGGCTTGGTGGAGCCTCCTGCGAGCCACATCACATACTCGCGCGTGAGCGCCTCCTTCGAGTTCTGCAGTCCAGAACTTGCCATGGCGCGACCTCCCCTCGTGCATTTCAGGGCAGCCCAGCACAATCGCGCCGGAAGGTCCAGAAGATTCCGCGCCGTGACGGCGGGCCTACGGGCACGCTCCTTCGCCGTCCCGTGACAGTGAAGCGGCCATGTCCAGCGCCTCTCGCTCCCGAGCTCTTCGATCTGTTCCCCGACGACCTGGCGGTCGAGCGGCACATTGCCGAGTGGCTCGATGGCCCCATGGTCTATTTCTTCGCCGGCTCGGGGGGCAGCTCGGGATGCGGAGCGCCCTGTGCTTCCAATGCGCGAGCAAGATGCTTGAATAGCGCTTCGTGACCGCGCTTGGACCCCGGATTGTTCGTGACCGTGACGTGCAAGCCCTTCACGACCGTCGACACGAGGTGGATGTCTCGGAACTTGTCGTCATACCAGACACCTACTTCAAAATAGATGGACTTGCCTGGCTTGCTCTTCCGAACCCCTTGCCACAGTCTCATTGTCTTCTCGGAATCCACGCTAGAAGCCGAGGGCTGATCCGGTGCCGTCACCACTTGGCTTGCGTTCAGCCTTACAAGCTGGGCTTCTATGTTCCTGAGCAAGTTGATGATGGTTCTGAGGTGCTCAACGAGCTTGTTCGCCGAAAACATGGCCATGCCTCCTCTCAGATGAGCCCGGCGAGGTGTTGGGCGACGGCGTGACGGGTCGTTGCCTTCGCAGCCGTAGGCTGGTCCAGGTATTCGCGGTAGCGAGGGGTCTCGCGGAGCGCGAAGGTGAAGTCGTCCTTCGCCAAGCGTCCAAGCGGACGAGGGTCGGCGCTCAATGATCTACCCATTCCGCAACTTCGCCGGGCGATTCTCGACTAAGACCGGCACGGTCATTGCCAGTCGCACTGTCCCCTCCTATGAGCAGTTCTTCTTCAGTTTGGCCTCATATAGCTGCCGCTCCCTGTCGCGGATTTTCTGCCGCGCGACATGCTCCAGCTTCTCGTCGGCCATAACGGACCAGAGGCCACCCCAGAATATCTGCTTGGCCTGGCCACTGGTGGCTTCCTCGTCAACGCCCCGTTCATGACGCTGCAGCAGCAGGAACTCCTGCTCAATGTCAGCGCACGACATGGCGCGCAGCTTGGCTGCGTCGAGCGGAGCCATGTCTTCAAATTGCTTGGTCGCGCAGGCGCTGACAACGAACGCCATGGTTCCGAAAGCCGCGAGTGCGGGCAGCATCTTCTTCATAGGTTTCCCCCTCCTCGTTCAGAGCCAGCCCAGGACAACCACGCCGCCCGGTCCAGAAGATTCCTCGCCCTGGCGGCCGGCCTGCAGGTAGTGGGTCAGTTTGAAATATGCGGGGCGTCTAGAGTCGCCTGCCCGCACCCTCACCGGCTCCGGACCCGCCGCGAGCTCGCTCCGCCATCTGTCTGACATTCTTCTTCCCCGACGATTTGACTCCCGGCCCGCCCTTTGGCAGGCTCGATTTTCCTGATGTGTCCCTTCGAACACTGGAACCTCCATGAAGCGCCTGTCGATCATCGTCGCCGTCATCGTGGTTGCCTTCGCACCGCAGTCCGCCCTGTCAAACGGGGACTGTGTGTTGAATGTTCTGATCGCAGTCGCCGCAACATCCGAGACACGCCCCTCCGAAGACGACTGGGAAACCGAGCTGTCAAGAAATGAAGGGGGAATTTCTGAAAGGCATTTTCCACCAAATGGACCTTTGCGGAGGTTCGAAGGCGGCATGGCTCATGGGGCGGGCTATGATGGATGAGCCCGACCCAATGGATACGCCAAGAGGCGGATTTCATCGATCATTGGTCAATATCTGGCGTCGCGCTACTGATCGACCGCGACACCGAGGACAGGACTGATCCAATGACGCCAAGAAAACTCGGGTCGGTCTTGGCGTGGATGAGGGGGTTGCTTTCAACGCCGCGCCGGATGGACCGGCTGGAGGAGGAATTGCCTAGCGAGCCGGGCGCGAGCCGACAACTGCCTGCGCCTGTGGAGGGCCACCGAATGACAGCACGGGAACTGGCTGCGCGGCTGGCTGATCTGCATCGCCGCGAAAAGAGTATCGCCGCCCTACTCTTCGGCATCGAATATGCTCGTGACATCGAAGAGTGCCGAAACCTGATGGGCCTCTC
>MPNF01000522.1 GCA_002238885.1 Alphaproteobacteria bacterium bin95
TTTCGCGCGTATCCCGCGCGCGCGGGCGGGCGCATTGGCGCCGGCGCGGTTTGCGCGCCTGATTGCGCCTGCATGCGCCCGTGCGCGCGAGCCCGGACGCAGGGCGCACGTCTCCCGTCGTTTCCTCAGGGACTTTTTCTCGCGCCGGCGCGAGCGGATGCGGCCCGCGGATGCCGCCTCGTCACGACCCATATAGGCAGGGCGGTCCCGGAGTCAATGCCGTTGTCGGAATATTTACACCTTTCTGGAACAACACTGCGGACCCGACGGGATAGCGGCCGGCGTGGACGGCGCGCGACCGGCTTCCTATCGTGTATGCTCCCGTCAGCGCCAGAAACGCGAGGGTGGCGAGGCCGTTCGGAGTTCGCGCCGCCATGGACCCGGTTGTCGTTGCGCCCCCTGGCGCAGCCCTCGCCCTAGCCGCGCCGATCATTGGCATGATTGCATCGCTGCACCGGGACTTCAGGAAGCGCCTCGACGGCATCGACAGTATGGGCGCGGGGCTGCGGGCCGTGGAGCAGGGGCTGCCGGAGGCGAAGGGCAAGCTCTCCTTCGTCGAAACCTACATACTGCGCCGCAACGAGCCGGCCGGCGGGGGAGCGCCGGCGGGCTCTTGCCGCTATTGCGTCTACTGAGCCGGGGTAGAGTAGGCGATTGAGGCTCGGACTATCGATACCGCTAAAGCGTCTGTCATCTCCTGTTTCTGCAAAGAGACTCGATCAATTGTCGACTCCTCCCCACGATTGCTTCGCTTTGGCGAGCAATTCCTATGTTCAATTTACGAACCCACAGATCATCAACGGAAACAACAGAACCCTCGCCGGTGCCGGGGGCGATGATTTCGGTACCCATGAGTTGCAGTGCAACGCTGTCTGAGATTGGCAAGAATAAGCATGATTCAGGGTGGTCCAAAGGTCTTTTTGGTGTTGAATTATTCACAACTGGACTACTCCCAGAGACAAAGCTCTTCTTGGGATTTTGAATAACACAGATGGATAAATTCTTCTGCAATGCCATTCTTGATGCAGAAGGCTCAGCATTCAAACCGCTGATTATGGTCCTTATTCTAGAATTTTCTTTTATGTGAAAAATATCTTCTTCGGAAATACCTTCTTCTTCTAACAGCTCAGATGCTGATTTTCCAAAATGCTCTTCCGCCTGTAACATGGTGTCTTCAAATATTTCGTCCATTCGGATTTCTTGATAATGATCTGGCGATCTCCAAAGTTGTGCAACGATAAGAAATTTCAGCAAATTTAATTCCTCATTAGATAATTCTATTCGATGTTGAGATTCATTAATGTTTATGCGATCGATAATTTTCTCTTTTACTATAGGTGCCCATCGACCCTCAAGGTTAGATAGCATTTCTTCAGCAATTACGTTCTTGCTTCCATCCCTTTCAACGATTGTATGGAAGTGTTTCCGTACTAAGGCTTGATCGGGTCTCATACGAACAACCCCCCGATCAGGATGCCTTGGCCAAGCCACATGAAGAAATCCATCTGAATCAACGAAATTTGTTGTCAACATAATCGGGGTAGTATGGTGACGTTTAGGAATTGGCTTTGCCATTCTTCCTCCCGATTAGTCAGATGTGATCGATGAGCGCGCCGACTTTACGAAATACCCATGGACAAATTCAACTCCAACAATTCTTCCGACGCCTCCTCCTCGCCGATCTCCGCATACCAGCCGTAGGCGACAGCTAAAGAGGCGGCCAGCGCAGCGTGGCCGTTGGCGAGCCATTGGGGGTGGGCGTTGTAGAGGTTTATGAGGGTGCGCTTGCGGAGTTGCTGCGCCGCTTCCTCGCTGCGGGGGACGGGGCGGGCCGTGTAGCGCGGTCTGCCCAACCGATCATCGCTGCCCGTCATACATTGTAGTCGAGGCCGAGGTCGCGGAAGCGTTCGGGGTCTTCGGGCCAGCCTTCGCGCACGCGCACGGTCAGGAACAGATGCACCGGCCGGTCGAGCGCCTCGGCCAGTTCCTGCTGCGCCGCCTCGCGAATGGCTTTGATGCGCGCGCCGCCCTTGCCGAGCACGATGGCGCGCTGGCTCGTCCGACGCACATAGACGGTCTGGTCGATGCGCACGCCGCCATTGTCGAACTCCTCCCAGCCGGCCGTCTCGGTCGCAACGTCGTAGGGAATCTCGTCATGCAGGCGCAGGAACAGCTTTTCCCGCGTGATCT
>MPNF01000523.1 GCA_002238885.1 Alphaproteobacteria bacterium bin95
GACGCGCAACCGGCGAATGCCCTTTTCCTCAGCACCGTGACCCTGGCCGAAATCCGATATGGAGTTGCGCTCCAAACAGATCGTGCCTTCCGTGTCGAACTCGAAAACTGGCTGGAGCGCCGCTTGAGACCCTGGTTCGTGGACCGCATCCTGCCCGTGGACGAAGATGTGATTCTGGAGTGGCGGCGCATGGTTGCAGAGGGAAAGAAAAAGGGGATCACGTTCAGCCAGCCGGACCTGTTTATCGCCGCAACTGCGCGCCTGCATTCCCTGACCGTCTGCACCCGCAACGAGGCCGATTTTCTCAAGACCGGTGCACCGGTCTTCAACCCATGGTCGCAATGAACCGCCTGCACCGCTCCGGCAGCAACAGGCTACCGCCCGCCCCGCTTGCGCGCCCGCGCGCGGGTCGTTACGGTGCGCGCCTTCTTGGGGGTCCGTAGCTCAGTCGGTTAGAGCGCCGTCTTGACATGGCGGAGGTCACAAGTTCAAGTCTTGTCGGACCCACCATCCCCTTGTCCAAGCTGGGTTTTTGCCGATGTTCGAGGGCTTCGAGGAGCGCCGGGTCGAGGGCGACGGTGTCCCGATCCATCTGCGCACCGGCGGCAGCGGCCCGCCCGTGCTCCTGCTGCACGGCTACCCGCAGACCCACGTCATCTGGCATGAGGTAGCGCCCCGGCTGGCGGAGCGCTTCACGGTTGTCTGCCCCGACATGCGCGGCTACGGCCGGAGCGGAAAGCCTGCGAACGACGCGGAGAACCGTCCCTATTCCAAGCGGGCCATGGCGGCCGACATGGTGCGCGTCATGGAGCGGCTCGGCCATGAGCGGTTCCATCTGGCGGGGCATGACCGGGGCGGCCGTGTCGCCTACCGCCTGGCGCTCGATCATCCGGATCGCGTCGTCCGCCTGGCCGTGCTCGACATCGTACCGACCCTGGAACAGTTTGAGCGCCAGGGGCAACGCGGAAGCTTGGACTCCTTCCACTGGTTTTTCCTCGCCCAGCCGGCGCCTTTCCCGGAGACGATGATCGGGCGCGACCCGGACTGGTTTCTGCAGAGCATGACGGGGCGGTGGTCGGGCACGGACTGCTTCGCCGAGGCGGCCATGGCGGACTATCTGGCGGCCTTCCGGGACCCCGAGACAATCCGTGCGACCTGCGACGACTACCGTGCCGGTGCCACCATCGACTGCGAGCTCGACGCCGCCGACCGCGAGGCGGGACGGCGCATCGCCGCGCCGCTGCTGGCGCTCTGGGGCGCGGCCGGGCGCCCGCACAAGCGCGATTCGGTGCTCGAAATCTGGCGCCTCTGGGCAGACCGGGTGGAGGGCGAGGGCCTCGATTGCGGCCATTTCCTGCCGGAGGAGAAGCCGGAGGAGACCGCAGAGCGCCTCGGAGCGTTCTTCTCGCTGGCCTGAGAGCGGGCGCGCTGCTATAGAAGCGGCGGAGACCGGCGGCGGGCGGACCCCTCGCCAACCCGGTCAGGTCCGGAAGGAAGCAGCCGTAACGAGTTTCCGGTCCGGGTCGTCTGCCGGTCTCTGCTATCCCCTGCGAAAGTTCGCGCGTTTCCACCGGCACCGGCCGCGCTAGACTGCTGGCGATGAGCGAGACTCCCGCCGCCTACCGGGTGCTGGCCCGCAAATACCGGCCCGCCGCCTTCGGCGACCTGATCGGCCAGGAAGCGCTGGTGCGCATACTCACCAATGCGATCCGGGCCGGCAGGATCGCTCATGCCTTCATGCTCACGGGCGTGCGGGGGGTCGGCAAGACGACGACGGCGCGGATCCTGGCCAGCGCGCTGAACTGCCTCGGCCCGGACGGCAAATGGGAGGCGCCCGCGGAGGAGCCCTGCGGGGTCTGCGAGGCCTGCACGGCTATTGCCGCCGACCGACATGTCGACGTCATCGAGATGGACGCGGCCTCGCACACCGGCGTGGACAATGTGCGGGAGATCATCGAGGCGGTTCGCTACCGGCCGGTCTCGGCGCGTTTCAAGGTCTATATCGTCGATGAAGTGCACATGCTGTCGCGCAGCGCGTTCAATGCCCTGCTGAAGACGCTGGAGGAACCGCCGGGGCATGTGAAATTCATTTTCGCGACGACCCAGATACGCGCCGTGCCGGTGACAGTGCTCTCGCGCTGCCAGCGCTTCGACCTTCGCCGGGTTCCGGCCGAGACGCT
>MPNF01000524.1 GCA_002238885.1 Alphaproteobacteria bacterium bin95
GCCGGAATGCGACCCGGAGCCGGTCACCAAACGGTTCGTGCTTGCGACGCCTCTCCACGACGGCGCCAATGCCTCGGCGCAATTCGCCGAAGGCGCGATCACGGTCACCGGCGAGGGCGCGGCGGAACTGACGGAGGCGGGCCTGCCCGAGGCCTGGTTCGACCCGGCGGCTCCCATCTCGCTCCGGTTCACGGCCATCGGGGGCGACGCCACGGAGGCGCAGGGCAAGCTGCCGCTCGACCATTCCGTGCGCCTCGCCGGCAACGAATACCGCTTCGCCGCCCGCGCCGGTTCCCGGTCCTTCGTCCAGGTCACCGCGCTCCGCTGTGACTTTCCAGGGTAGCGGAGGGCGCGGGCTCGACACGGGAACATGGCGACAGGATGAAGATGGCGAGGCGGTTGCCGGGGTCGGCTACGGCGCCGGGAGCAGGACGCCCGGATTCATGATGCCGGCCGGCTCGAAGGGCCCAAGCGAGAACCGCGTCGGCTCTCACTACCGGTAGCGAACAATGCCCGGGTGATCCTGCCTCTCCGATACATGCGAAGCCCCCGGTTCTGTGTGAGATACTCCACTGACCTCTGCCTTCGCAACATTGGGATTTTCCGCACGCTCAGTATATTGTGTTTTCTTCCCACCTCGCGACCTTGCATGATCCCGCAATCTTCGCCCGAAGAAAAAGACACCGGCTATGACACTGACCATCTATCTTGATACCCAAGATTACATCGCCTTGTTTAATGAGCATCCCGAGGGACCGCATCACCAAGTATTAGCGACATTGCTGGCACGCCGTGATCGCGGCGAAATCGCAATTGGCTTTTCATTCGCCACAATCATGGAATTTATCACGAAGCCCGACGATGCTCATCGGTCCAAGCGCGTTAGGCGCGGGCAACTCGTCAAAGACATTTGCGGACGAAACGCTTTTCCTTTTCCAAGTGCTATGGCCAATTTTACTGCCTTTTCGAATGATGGTATGTGGATGATTAACCCTGGAGAAAGCTTCATATCCGCCAGAGAATGTCGAAAATTGATTCGTAACGCATATATGGATGCGTTAAAAGACATGAGGGAATTGAATCGACATCAAAGACGGAATTATGGTCGCAAATCATCGATGATTGATCTAATGAACAAGGTTGGATATACATGGGGAAACAAACGGTCTGATTGGGGCGACCTTCCAGTTTCTGATGAGATCATACATAGTGAAATTATGGAACGATTTATAAGAGGTCAATGCAGTGATAAAGAATTTGAGGACCGCATAAACTCTTGGTTGTCTGACCCTGCAGAATTCAGCAAGATATTTTATGAATACGGAGATCAGCCAAATATGATAGAAAAATTCTTCGGAAATATAACAAGCTATATGGAGCAAACAGCTACGGACTTGCAGGACCTAGTGTCTGAAATTCGGCGTTGCAATAGCGCTATTCTAGGGACTCGACAACGTTTAGTGGCTGAAGGTATGGAGAAATCGGAGGCCCGCAGATTAACCAAGCAAATTTCACTTCCGTCCATGAAGTCAAGAGCATTAGATGGCAAAAGGAAAACTGATTTTGGGGAAACATTTACTAGTCACTTTGCACACTATTTGGAACGCATCCTAAAGCTTGAGCACACCTTCAAGAAGTCGGACGTAATGGACTTATTTCAATTGTGTTACGCTTATGATTGTGATCTGTTTCGATGTGATAAAGCCATGGCAAATACATTCCGCGATTTTCGACCTTTACAAGGTAAGTTAGTCGAACAGTTTTCTGAATTGCCCCAGAGAATGGAAGCAATAATTGGGGCGAGTGAGTAAACTGTATCGGTCGTTTTTTGTGCACTAATTTGATTGTAGTCGAAGAACAGTAGAACAACGGAAATCAAATCTTTGGCGATCTATAGCGGAACTGTAGCGTGAGCCAGCGCGAGTATATCGAGGTATCCCTAACGATAATAATTGTGCATGTGATCGACTATATCGTAGAAGAATCCCGGTGAGAGGCGGAAAATTAGGGAATGATAGCCAGCCAAGGACTCCAGTGGCAGGCGAAACGATTGCCCTCTTGAGGGAGTGGCCGAAATGCACTAGGGGCGTGGAACCGACCCTATGGCGCCGGGAGCAGGACGCCCGGATTCATGATGCCGGCCGGGTCGAGCGCGT
>MPNF01000525.1 GCA_002238885.1 Alphaproteobacteria bacterium bin95
CCATCCGCCGCGAACGAAGCGGAACCGCCGGGCGGACGATCCGGCTGGTGCACCGGAAAGGCTATCCGCGCATGACTCTGGTCGAGAACCTGGCGAACATCATCGCTGGAATCGTGCCGGATACGGTGAGCCCTGCGCAACGGTAGCCATGACATCGGTGAGAATTCCAAGTTAGGCGGCGTCGTGGAGGATGATGCCGACCGAGCGTGAACCGTTCGCCCGAGCAAACCCGCGAGACGCCGTGGCGCATTTCCGCGCGGACATAGCCGCGCTTGCCCGCCACAGGCCGGTCGCGCACAGGAAAAACAACCATGTCGCCCTGCCCCAGCGGCACGGCTTCGCCCATCGCCTGCATCCGCATCCGGTTCTCGACCAGCAGGAACTCGCCTGTCGCCCATCAAGCAAAAATACCCTCGACATAACTGTCGCACAATTCCCGCATTTTTTGCGACAAGGATGTCGCTACTTGATACATATACACTCAGATACAGATTGTGCGCGGCTGCGATGCGACATATAATGCTGCCATGTTGGAAGACAAGACAGCATCCAGAATTCGCTCACGTTGGGGCCAAGCGGTTACCTCGGGGGAAACGGGCTTCACCGCTGTTCCTGATATTCTCATGCGGTCGCAGAAGAGGCTCCAACTCTCCCCAACAGAGCTGACGGTGCTCATAAACCTGCTCGTGCATTGGTGGTGGGAGGGCGACTGGCCGTGTCCGAGCCTCTCTGCAATCAGCCACCGCATGGGCATTAGCCGCCGAACCGCCGAACGGGCCGTAGTGTCTCTCGAAAAAAAGGGTCTGCTCCACCGTGGAAAAGGCGAGATTCGCAAGGGAGGACCGATTGTCACCCGGTTCGACCTCAGTGGATTGGTCGCGACCCTAAGCGATCTCGCTCAGCAACGTGCGGCGACCTAAGGCGATGTGGTTTGGACCCTGTAAAGAGTAATGAAACTGGGACAGCCGACGGTTTCTTCGAGAATGAGGCGGCCACAAACGCCTCAGACGCGAGTGCCGGAGATGCTGGCAGCATCTCCGGCACTCCACTCCTAACCCAGTCCCGGACGGACGCATGAGAAAGGAGAATCCCATGTGGCAAGCCGCCTTATTAGCTAGTGCCGTGGCCCACGGGCTGCGGCGTTAGCCTAACGGCAAGCGAGGTACGGATGTGGCCGTACCTCGCATTTGTCCATATCACTACCATTAAATCCCGTTCGCGAAAGCATGCCGTGATCGACTCGCAGCACTATGCCGCGTCGTGGAAGATGATGCCGAGTGTGAAGCGTTCGCCCGAGCGAACCCGCGAGACGCCGTGGCGCATTTCCGCGCGGACATAACCGCGCTTGCCTGCCACCGGCCGGTCGCGCACGGGAAAGATGACCATATCGCCCAGCTCCAGAGGCACGGCCTCACCCCTCGCCTGCATTCGTATCCTGTTCTCGACCAGCAGGAACTCGCCGCCAGTATAATCGACACCGGGCTCCGAAAGCAGGAACACCGCCTGGAACGGGAAAGCGAGCTCGCCGTAAAGGTCGCGGTGCAGGCGGTTGTAGCCCCCTTCCGCGTAGCGCAGCAGCAGGGGCGTCGGCTTGGTCTGTCCCGCCGCATGGCACTCGGCCCGGTAGGCCGCGTGGTCGGCCGGATAGCGCACCGCCCTGCCGAGCCGGGTCATGGCTGCGTTCGCCAGCGGCGCAAGGTGGCGGTAGAGCCCCTCGCGCAGCGCCTGCACCGCTTCCGGCAGCGGGTCGGCGAAATAGGCGTAGACGCCTTCCCCGTACCCGTGCCGTTCCATGACGATCCGCCGGCGGAACAGTTCGTCTCGCTCCCAGTAGCCCCGAAAGGCCGCGCATGCATCCGGGGGAAGCACGTCCTCGGCCCGCGCATGGCCCCGTTCCAGCAGGTCCACCCCGAGCGCCGGCCAGTCCAGCCTGTCGATTGCATCGCTCATGCTTGCCGGGCTACCGCCCCGGCCGCCGCCCGTCCACCCGGATTCGGACTTTTCCGCGCGGATACTCTCGGCCTAAAGGCCGGCGGGGAGCGGGCGGCCTGCGGCGGCCAGCTTTGCCTTGAGACGTTCGAGCAGACCGTCCAGTTCAGCGTGGTCCCTCGCGTTCATGCTCGGGCCCGGGTCGCGGGCTCTGGCGGATGCTATGG
>MPNF01000526.1 GCA_002238885.1 Alphaproteobacteria bacterium bin95
TCAGGTGGACCATCGGTACGCGATCGAGACGGCGGCGCCGGCGAGACACGCCCCGATGAGACGCCGGTCCCGGAACCCGCGAGGGTGGGTGCGTATATGAATGACGAAGAAGAGGACGCAAAGCAGCACGGCCCAGATCGCGACGGTATCGGCCCAGGCATCGAACTGGGCCCACCATCCGTCGTGAGTCTGTTGCGGCTCGGGCAAGGCGTCGGTTCCCCCGGATTTGCCAACTACAACTTGCCTCGCAGCGTTGAGTCAGGCATCGGAAATGCAATATGCATTTTGCCGTCGATGTCGATGCGGATCCGGCGTTCGGTCCCGGATTCGCCCGCATCCCCTGCCCCTCCCGACCGCCGCGGGACTGTAGCAGACTATCGGGCGGGCGATATCCGGCGGAAACGGAAAATCGGCGCGACGGTTATGAGGAGTGACGCCCCCGCTTGACTTGGCCTGCCCGGTCGGAAACCATTGGATGAGCGGGTCCCGGAGGCCCGGCCGGATAGCAGCCGACGCTACAGCGGGATGTCGAAGCTGAAAACGGCAATTGGCGAAACCGCCCTTCAAGGGGACCTCGCTTACCAGGCGGAAAGCCTGCAGGGCGTTTCCCGCACCTTCGCGCTCACCATTCCCCAACTGCCGGCTCCGCTCAGGGATGCGGTGGGCAATGCCTACCTGCTCTGCCGGATTGCGGACACCATCGAAGACGAAGCCGCGCTCTCCGCAGCCCAAAAACGCGAATTCTCCGAACGCTGGGTCGGCGTCGTCGAAGGCAGCGAGGCGCCCGGGGCCTTTGCAGACGAACTCAATGTCCTGCTGACCGGTTCGACGACCGGGGCCGAGCGCGACCTGATCGCCAACGTTCCCCGCGTCATGCGGGTCACGGACAGCTTCTCCGCCCCGCAACGCCAGGCAATGTTGCGCTGCGTAAGGATTATGACGCACGGCATGTCGGAATTTCAGGACGGGGCCAGCCTCGAAGGTCTGGACGACCTCAGGCATCTCGACCGCTATTGCTACCATGTTGCGGGCGTCGTCGGTGAAATGCTGACGGAGCTGTTCTGCGACTATTCAGACGAGATCGACGCGCGGCGCGAGGAACTCTTCGCACTATCCGCCTCCTACGGACAGGGCCTCCAGATGACCAACATCCTGAAGGACATATGGGAGGACCGGAGCCGCGGGGCGTGCTGGCTGCCGCGAAGCGTTTTTCTCTCGGCCGGCTTCGATCTTCGCTCGCTTTCGCCGGGTCATGCCGATCCGGGCTTCGTGGAGGGGCTCAACAGGCTGATCGCGATCGCCGGCCAGCATCTCGCCAATGCGCTTCGATACATCCTGCTGATCCCCGCGCACGAGACCGGCATCCGCCGCTTTTGCCTGTGGTCGCTGGGAATGGCGGTGCTCACCCTGCGCCGGACCTACACGACGCCGGCATTCGGCAGCGGCCAGGAGGTCAAGATCTCGCGGCGCGCGGTAAAGACGGTGGTCGTGACCACCAGCGCGTTGGCGCGATTCGATGCAGCCCTGAAGATTCTGTTCACCGGTCTCGGCCGCGGTCTTCCCCGCGTCCCGGAAACGGCATATCCCATCACTTGATTCCGCGACATCACCGAGAATCGGAGGCGTACACGGTGCGATTGTTCCGAAAAGACGCAAACCGTCGAGCGCGCGCACCGGCGCTTCGGCTCCTCGTTGCCGTCCTTCCAGCTTGCCTCGGCCTCGCCCCGGCCGCGGCCGAAGATATCGAGGTCGAGCTGTCGGGCCGGTTCAGCATCGAGAGCCGGTGGTATCCGGACAGCGCGCTCCACCCCGGCCAGCGTTCCCATGCGGGCGGCTTTACGGCGAAACCGGAACTCTATGCCGAGGACGCGGAGGGCCGCAGCCTCACGATCTCGCCCTTCTTCCGCTACGACAGCGCCGACCCGCGCCGCACCCATGCCGACCTCCGCGAAGCCTTCCTGTTGCTCTTCGGCGAACTCGGCGAAGGGGAGTGGGAGTTGCGCCTCGGCGTGGACCGGGTCGCCTGGGGCGTGGCGGAGGTGCGCAATATCGTCGATATCGTCAACCAGACGGACCTGATCGAGCATCCCGACGAAAAGACCAAGCTCGGCCAGCCCATGGCGCACGGCA
>MPNF01000527.1 GCA_002238885.1 Alphaproteobacteria bacterium bin95
GCCATGGAGATCATCGATGAGCTGGAGCCGGAGAAGCGCGGCGTCTATGCCGGCTGCATCGGCTATTTCGCGGCGGACGGCTCGATGGATACCTGCATCGCGCTGCGCACCGCGCTGGTGAAGGACGACGTGCTCTACGTGCAGACCGGAGTCGGCGTCGTCGCCGACAGCGACCCGGAAATGGAATATCGCGAGAGCTGGGACAAGGCGCGGGCGCTGATGCGCGCGGCGGAAGAAGCCGTGCGGTTTGCGGCCTATACGCGCTCTCCCGGTAGAAACCTGCCGGATTCGGCATTGAACCCGGGCTAGAATCGGGAGTAACCGGAAGCGTGACCGCTTCGACCCGAACGGACCCGATGGCGAATCTGTTCCAGCAAGCCGCAGTCGACGACGAATACACCGCCGAGCATGTCGAGGTGCTCGAGGGTCTGGAACCTGTGCGGCGGCGGCCGGGAATGTATATCGGATCGACCGACGAATCCGGGCTGCACCATCTTGCGGCAGAATTGCTCGACAACGCCATGGACGAGGCGATTGCGGGTCATGCCGACCGCATCGAGTTCTCGCTGGACAGCGAAGGCTGGGTCGAGGTCCGGGACAACGGGCGCGGCATCCCGGTCGAGCCGCACCCCAAATTCGACGGCCGGTCGGCGCTGGAAGTCATCATGACGACGCTCCACTCCGGCGCCAAGTTCGACGACAGGACCTATCGCGCGGCCGGCGGCCTGCACGGGGTCGGCGTTTCGGTCGTCAACGCGCTGGCGGCGGAACTTGTCGTGGAGGTGGCGCGGGACCGCATATTGTGGCGGCAGAGCTACGCCAGGGGCGAGCCGACCTCACAGCTGGAGAAGGTCGGGATTTCCCGCAACCGGCGCGGCACGACGGTGCGCTTCAGGCCCGACACGGACATCTTCGGTCGCGCAGTCCGGTTCCGGCCCGAGCGGCTGTTTCGGATGGCGCGGTCTAAGGCCTGCCTGTTCGGCGGCGTGCGCATTCTCTGGCGTTGCGATCCGCATTGGCTGGCGGCGAATTCCGAGGTGCCTGCGGAGGCCGAGCTGCATTTTCCGGGCGGCCTCGCGGATTTCCTCGACCTTTCGACCGGGGAGCGGGGGCGCATCGCGGACCGTGCCTTCACCGGCGAGGCGGATTTCCCGGAGGGCGCCGGCAGGGTCGAATGGGCGATCGCCTGGCTCGCTGACGGCGAAGGTTTCTCCCACACCTATTGCAACACGATTCCCACGGCGCTCGGCGGCAGCCACGAGGCCGGTTTGCGCCAGGCGCTGATGCGGGGCCTGCGCGCCCATGGCGAGCGTGTCGGCAACCGCAAGGCGAGCCGGATCAATGCGGAAGACGCCATTGGCGGCGCGGGCGTCATGCTGTCCGTGTTCATCCGCAACCCGCAATTCCAGGGCCAGACCAAGGAAAAGCTGGAAAGCCCGGAAACGCTTCGCCTCGTCGAGCAGACGGTCAAGGACCGGTTCGACCACTGGCTCGCGGCCGATACCGCCGCCGCGGACGCGGTCGCCGCCTTCGCCGTCGAGCGCGCGGAGGAGCGCCGGCGCCGGCGCGACGAGCGGGACCTCAAGCGCAAGGCCAACGGCAACCGGCGCGCGCGCCTGCCCGGCAAGCTCACCGACTGCTCCAGGCGCGAGCGCGACGGCACGGAGATATTCCTGGTCGAGGGCGATTCCGCAGGCGGGTCCGCAAAACAGGCGCGCCGGCGCGAGACGCAGGCCATTCTGCCCTTGCGCGGCAAGATCCTGAATGTCGCGAACGCCACCGAAGACAAGCTGCGCGGCAACCGGGAAATCGCGGACCTGAAGCTGGCGCTCGGATGCGGCACCGGCGTGGACTATTGCGACGAAGAGTTGCGCTATGAGCGCGTCATCATCATGACGGACGCGGATGTGGACGGCGCACATATCGCCTCGCTGCTGATGACCTATTTCCTGTGCGAGATGCCGGAGCTGATCGAGAAGGGGCACCTCTACCTCGCCCGTCCGCCGCTCTACCGGTTGAGCGCGGGCGGAACCACCGCCTATGCGCGCGACGACGGACACCGGGTCGAGCTGATGGAGTCGACCTTCAAGGGCCGGCGCAAGGTCGAGATTTCGCG
>MPNF01000528.1 GCA_002238885.1 Alphaproteobacteria bacterium bin95
GCGAAAGCCGTGCGCAAACGCCGGCCGGGCCGGACAGGGAGGCCGTCGAACGGATCGTCCGGGACTACCTGCTCGCGAACCCCGAAATCGTCGCCGAAGCCCTGCAGACGCTCCGCGCGAGGCAGGAGGCGGAGGAGCAGGCCCGCGCGGAAGCCGCGATCGCTGAGAACCGGGAGGCGATCGACAGGCATCCGATGTCGCCGGTCTCCGGCAATGCCGCGGGCGACGTCACCGTGGTCGAGTTCTTCGACTACCAGTGCGGCTACTGCAGGCGCGCGCTTCCGACGATGGTGGAGCTGCTGGACAAGGACGCGAATGTGCGGGTCGTCTGGAAGGAGTTCCCGATCCTCGGCCCCGTCTCGGAGTTCGCCGCGCGCGCGTCGATGGCGGCGGAGCGCCAGGGCAAGTATCACGACTTCCACATCCGCCTCATGGGCGAGAAGGACGAGCTGAGCGTGGAGCGGATCATGGAGGTCGCCGGGCTCGTCGGGCTCGACGTGGCACAGCTCGGCCGCGACATGAAGGACCCCGCCATCCAGGACTATATCCAGGAAACCCGGAGCCTCGCCCAGGCGATCGGCATAAGGGGCACACCCAGCTTTGTGATCGACGGGGCGCTTGTGCGCGGGGTCGTGGACAGCGCGCGCATGAAAGAGCTTGTGGCCGCAGCACGCGCCGACGGCTGAGTTCCGGTTTCCGGAGACGCCCCGCGGCGCTGGAGGACTTCCTGCCCGTTTCACCGTCGGAATGAACTGAACCGCTCGCCTTGCTACGCCGGCAGTGGTGCGCCGAGCCGTCGGTTCATGGCGGCAAGGACACCGCGCCTACCGGCCTGGCTGCACCGACATAGCAACGACGGCGGTCTCTACATCACAGTCGTTAGCATAGCGGGGTCGATACCGAAGGGCGGGACGGTAAGGTCTTCCCGGGCCGTCGCCAGCCACTGCCTGCGGCAAGCGAACGGTCTTGCGACAGCCCAACCATCGGGACATCGGCGTTGGGGTGATCGTATGACCCCGAATCCCTTGCGGGGGTCCGCTCCGGTAGGGGGCCGGGACAGGCTCTCTCGAACCGGAATCCGACAACCCCGGGATCCCTGCCCGCAACAGACCCGAACGATGACGCCCGCGCCAGACCCCCGGGCGCAATCGCTGAGTTCCAGTCGCGATACAGGTTTTTATTCTATTTGTATTCGTGCAGATTTCGCCAATGACACAGCCTACGAAAGTGCGGCTGGCATCGGGCCTTCGCAGTGCCGTTTACCGTCCGTCTGGTCGTGAAATCATGCTCTTGTAACATATTGATATTATGTAATAATATCAGAAAGAGGGCTTTACAGGAGGCCCCTCCGGCGTTATAATGGGGAGCTCTTCGAGGAGGAAGAGCCATGGCTATGACGCCCCGCACGCTCCGGGTCCCCGAGACCGCCAATGCCAGGATTCTCGGCGATCTGTTCCCGATCCAGACCAACCACTGCCGCACGCCCGGCTGCGCCAATTTCGGCGTGCCCGCCCGCACCAAACGTGGCAAGACCGGGCCAAGCCGCGACCGCGATCTCCGGTACAAGCTGAACTCGACCGCCAAGGGCCAGGAGCCCGCGATCGAGTGCAAGGCCTGCAAGGGCAAGGGCGCCATCCGCTCGAACGCGGCCATCGCCGAGGAGGTCGAGCGCATTGCCGACTATGCCCGGCCGCTGGAATACCGCTATGCCTGCAAGACCGAAGGCTGCGCCAATTTCGGCCTCTCCATCGGCGAGCATCGCCACCTCTACGGGAAATACGGCTACTACAAGACGCCCGAGAACCGGATCTACCGGTGCAAGGCCTGTCTGCGCCGCGTGCTCGTCTCGCACAAGGCCCCCAGGATCCACGCCAGGAACCAGTCGCTCGCCGCCGACGTGTTCTCGCGCATCGCCAACAAGTCCCCCATGCGCCGCACGGTGGAGGGGGCGAAGCTCAACAACTGGAGGGACTATTAACAGGATCCTCGATTTCATCCATCGGCGCTGCTGCGAGCTGAACGGGCCTTCACGCGCGCCTTTCTGACCGGCGAGCGGCGTCTGCCGGCCGGGATGAACATCGCCATCGACTCGC
>MPNF01000529.1 GCA_002238885.1 Alphaproteobacteria bacterium bin95
GTCCGGAAGCGTCGGAAGTACGGACCCGACGCAAAGCTGCGCGGTGTGATGAACACGAAATCTCCACGCTGTCGCAGCAGCGCGGCGCCGACCGCCATGAAGAGCCCGTAGATGTTCGGCTGGCCGTGGACCACTTCCGGCACCGCCGCCGCGCGGGGGTCGTCCTTGCCGATCTTGAAATAGGGAGGGTTGGCGATGACGACATCGAAGCTGGACCTCTCGGACTGCGCCGTGAAAAGCCCACATGGACGCACTGCGCCAGCGTTGGCCATGATGAAGTCGGTCGCTTCAATCCGAACGGCGACTGTTACTTGATAGCGGCTGCGGCACCAGTCAGCGAGATGGTCGAGGACGGCCCGCAGTGGAGCGATCAAGTCGCCGTCGATTTCATAGGCGACTAGCTCGATGGCTCCAGGCTTGCGCCGGCGAGATACGAGCGCTTCGACGGTCGCACAGCAGAGGATGCCGGTGCCAGCGGCAGGATCGAGCACCCGGACCCTCCGTGCCTCCGTCGTGATTCGCCCGGCCATGAAATCAGCAGCGGCCACCGGCGTGAGGAAGAGGCCGTGGGTCTTGCGTTCTCGATCAGACCGCCGCGCAGCATACCATTCGCCGATACGGTCGGCGTAGGCAACAGGCCGCTCCCCCTTCCGGGGACCGTGCATGCCTTCGTGCGGGTGCGCGGTCTCGGCCGTCGGGTGCCTTGCCTGGTTCTGATTCAAGATTGGCATTCTCAGCCCGATGCTTCCTTCCCGTCTGCTTGCTCCGCTAGGGTCAGAGGCAACTCGGGCTGGGCACCGTGTTCCCGCACGAAGCGCTGGATCGCCTGCCGGATGACCCAGGACAGAGACACATCGCATCTCGAGGCCATGGCGTCGACGGCTGCGTAGTCCGCGTCGTCGAGACTTACGGTCAGCCTGGTCGTTTTCTTTCGGCGTTCGGCCATCGCCCTTGCATGACTGCATTCGCACAAGTTGTACACTGTACGTCGGAACGCATCAGTCAGCAACAGAATGATGCACCGGATACGGTCTCGTAGCTTTGCTCATGCGGCGCTCCACCGTAACCTCGTTGTCGGCGTCAGACCGTGATTGCTAACGGATAGAAACAGCAATGAGTGTTGTCGGGCAACGAAGCTGGCATGGAGGTTCCTCCTTCGGGGCAGGTCAAACCGGCAGCTGGGCGGCCGGCTATCCGTATGCCGGTCGGGGACCGCGCCTTCGTCCCTGGTGTACGGTGGCGAGCGGCGCCGCAAGCCGGAGATCGTGTCCCGATCTGCTCAGCGGCCGCCGCACGGTTGACGATACCGGAAAGGTTGCGACCGGAAGGCAGCTCATCTTCACACGGGTTACTTACTATAGGTTCTATATTAACGGTATGATCGCAAACAACTGAAACAGCAAAATTACTGGCCATCGATCATGTTGATCACCTACAGTGTGATACTCCAAAATCCTACAGTACAGACCGTCCCGCGCGCCGCCTGTCATCCGTACTGCCGCGCCCGGACACGGCCGGCGATAGCGGCCGCGCGCTCCGGGCCGACCACCGCCGCCAGCAGGGTTTCCATCTCTTCCCGGCGTCCCTCGCGCGCCATTTCGGCCAGACGCGCCTCGAACAGCAGCGCCGCCGTCTCGCGAAGACCGGCAGACGCCTCGTCGGAATTCGCTGACAGGAGCGACAGCGCCGCCTCCGCGCCCGCCGCCGCATCGCTGAGCGCCCGCTGTTGCGGCCCGTCCCGCTCCCACCCCTGGCCGGCGGCGCCCCAGCCCCCCCCTTCCGCAAGCTCCCGCATCCGCGCCCATTGCAGCGGCGTACAGGAGATCGAATGCGAGACCGAGCGCTCTTCCGGCGCCTTGCGCGGCTTCATCGCGGCCCCTCCCCGAACAGGTCCGGCGTGCCCCGCCCGGCTCTGCGAGGCGACCTGCCGCCGCGCCTCCTTCCGGCCTCCCTCTGCTGCCGGGACCGCAGCTCGCTGCCGAGGAACGCCAGCGCCTCGCCAAGCGTCACGCCGCTGCCGGCCAGGGGCTCCACAAGCGCCCCGCCCAGCGACGCCATGCGCAGCACCC
>MPNF01000530.1 GCA_002238885.1 Alphaproteobacteria bacterium bin95
GCCGCCTCGATCTCGCGGTCGCCGACATGGGTGTAGTGCATGGTCATGCGCACATCGCTGTGCCCAAGGAGGCGGGCGACGACCGGCAGGGGAACGCCGTTCATCGCCGCCTGGCTGGCGACGGTATGACGGAGGTCGTGCAGGCGCACGTCCCCGATACCCGCCTCGCGCCTCATGCGATACCAGAGGGAGACCTCGCGGCATCGGGGCCGCGACGGGTCGCTGAAGGACGGGAACACCCAGGGAGAACCGTTTCCGGCCAGTATCCGGCGCGCGACGATCTTGCGCGCCGGCTCGCTCAGCAGGACCGTTCTAGGCCCGGTTTTGCTGTCGCCGAGTTCCAGCCGGTCGTCCCTTGCCTCCTCCCGGCGGAGATACACGATCTCGCTCTTGCGGCAGCCGGTCAGCAGCAGCAGGCGGATGATGTCGGCCTGCTGCGCCTGGGACGCGGAGCCTTCGGCATAGCGGTCGAGGACGCGGTGGAGACGGGCAATTTCCTCGCGGGACAAGAAGCGCGTCATCTTTCGGCGGGGATTGCGCCGGATGCCGCGCACCGGATTGGCTCCGATATGACCGCAGGCGATGGCATGGTTGAGGATCTGGCGCAGCAGGGCGAGCGCGAGATTGGCCGTCCCCGGTGCGGTCCGGCTGGCGGCCTCAAACCAGCCGAGCGCCATGCTGCGGGTGATGCGGTCGAGGCGCCGGGCTCCGAAGGCCGGCAGCAGCTGGCATTTCAGCGCACTGCCGAACCCCTTCTGCGTGGAAGACTTGTAGCGCTCGAAACAGTCCGTCATCCAGCGACCGGCGACGAAATCCCGGAACGGCGGCGGCGTCCCGCGGCAGGCGGCGTCGTTGCCAGCGGCCTTGGTTGCTGCCTCCATGCAGGCGCGGCGCACGTCTTCCACCTTGCGGAGCGCCGCCGGGCCGAACGATATCTTCCGCATGCCGTCGGCCGTCTTGCGGTGGTAGATGAAGGTCCGGCTGCCAGTGGGGCGAATCCGTACTCCGAGACCTGCGACCCCGGTATCCCAGACCGTGTATTCGCGTTCCTCCGGACGAAAACTTGCAATGCCGGCGTCGGTGAGCCTCCTGCGTTTCGGCATGGATCAGCCCTCCCCGAGAATGAGGGCAAGGGCGTCGGCGGCCTCCCGGACCGAGCGGTCGGAGAGATGGGTGTATTTCAGCGTCGTCTGCGGATCGTTGTGACCGAGCAGCCGCGCCGTCGTCGTGACGGTTTCGCCCTGCATGATGGCGATGCTGGCGTATGTATGACGACAGTCGTGAAGCCGGACATCGCCGATGCCCGCCTCCTCGCGGACGCGGCTCCAGAAGCGCTCGAAGACGGCCGACGACATCGGCCCGCACGTTCGCGGCGAGGGAAAGACCCATCGGCCCTGCCGGGGGAGCCCGTCCAGCACGGCTCGGGCGAGCGAGGACAACCACACGGTCCGGGGACCCGCCTTGCCGTCGCGCAGGAACAGATGCCCCTCCCTGTAGTCGGACCACTGAAGCGTCGATATCTCGCTCTTGCGGCATCCGGTGAGTAGCAGCAGGCGGATGAACGCCGCATCGCGCGGATTCCGGGCTTCATGGCTATCGAGCACAGTTCCAAGATGGCGAAGCTCCGGCTCGGACAGGAACCGCTCCCGACCCTTGCGCCGGTAGCGGCGGATGCCGGCGCAGGGATTGCTGCCTTCCGGGCGGTAGCCGTAAATCTCTGCCTGGCGCATGATGACGGACAGGATCGGCGCGGATCGGTCGGCCGCCACCGGCGTTGCGCGCAGCGAGGCGAACCAGCGTTGCACATCCTGCCTCGTGATGTCTACAATATTCTGTCCCCTGAACCGGGGAAGGATCGTGCTCCGGAGATATTTCCGGTTGACCTTCATGGTTCCGGGCTTCCAGTGCCGCCCGTAGCGGTCGAAGACTTCCTCGGCCACGGCTTCGAAGAGCCTGTCTTCGGGAAGGGCGGGCTTTTCGTCGCGCCGGATTGCGGCCAGCAGTTCCACTGCCTGCCGGCGGGCCTCGTCGAGACCGATGCTGTCGGCGTCGC
>MPNF01000531.1 GCA_002238885.1 Alphaproteobacteria bacterium bin95
TCAAGGTCATGCGCTCAATCTACTCTTCTTGAGCGAAACTGCCACGCGAGGAACCGGATGCCCTAGTGCGGGCACGTCCGGCTCTGTGGGGGGAGGGGATCGGCAACGACCCCTCCTACCCGGCCCCTCTGCGCATCGAATACATGGTGGCCGCAGCGCCGGAATCTACTAAGTCCGCATCACACCAAATCGTAGCGGTCAGGAAGTCTGAATTTGTACGTCTCGGATGGAAGCCTTGCAGGATTATCGGCTACAGGTCCGTACCAACGAGATACTTGCTATATATCCTTTCCATGCACGATACGCTGTTCCTGGCGATGAACGACGCTGAAGTCCTCTATTTCATCGTCGCGCCGGGCGGCTCCACCAGCGAGCGGCAATTGTCATGGCTGTTCGGCTTACAGCCCGCCGGCGACAGGTTAATATCGAGGGAGGTGCGGGACGGCGGACCCGAGCTGAATTTCGCGGCATGCTACATCTTGGACGAGTTCGGCATCGACTTCGAGGAACCGGATGCCGACCGGCTCGACGGGATCATCGAGAGATTCGGGATGGACTTTCCAGGCACGGCGGAATTCTCGGACACTGCCCGTCTCACTCTTCCCCATGTGCGTGCGGAGGATGATCCGGACGCGCCCCTGATCGCCTGGCTGACTCACGAGGAGGCGCTGTTCCGCGGTCTCGAGAGGCGGGTTGTCTCGGCCCGGCCCCTAACTCCGATTCAGTGTCTTGGCGCGGCCGCGCTCGTCAACCTGTCAATGGGACATGCCCAGCTCCAACTTGGCTGACCAACTGGCGATGCAATAGCATTCTGTACGCGAACAGGACCAAAGAGAACTGCAGCACATGCCGACATTGGTATGGGCATACACAAAGTGTTGTGCGGTCTTCCCGATATCTGTAATTGCGGTGCGCGTTCGTCATAAGGATCGAAAGGACCTCGCGGCATGATCGACGAGACGAGTCTGAAAAAGGGCCAGCTTCGAAAGCTCAACGCACTTCGAAAATCACTGGGGCCTACTATCGCCGATGAGGCTTTTTCCAAGTGGCTCGCCCAGGCAAGCGAAGAACCGGAGGGCGACGAAAACGCCAGGGTTATCGCCGATGCTCTGTGGGACCTGGTTCAGGACGGCAAGCTGATGATCCGGCGGGGCGGCTATATCGTCCGGCGCGGGCGCGGGCGCGTGATCGTCGAGGCTCGACCGGACTAGACCCGGTGGCGCATGTCTTCGCAAGACAGCAGGATGGGCCCTGTCTATTCCAGCAGTGCGCGAACAGGCATGCCGGTCGGAACCACCTCAAGCGCGATGCGGGATATGAGGCCGCGCGAGAACGCAAGGCGCGGAAGACTCCTGCATTGGGATCGCTACAAGCACGGGGCGGAGCGCGGTTGGATGCTGGGAGTTCAAGCCTGTTTTCCCGATTGCGAATTCGGTAGCAGCAGGCCGCGCGAACTCACCGTCCGAAGTGGAGACGGGCGTTTCACGGTCTATATCAGCAGGCTGCCGGATGGACAGTGGTTGGTCAGCCGGCGGCCGATGCGACGGACAATCCCCTCCTTCGAGGCGATGACGGAAGCGCTACGCTGCTGGGGATTCCAGTTCGGCGGGTAAGCTGGGGCAGAGGCTCCTGGAGGCGCTGCGATATTGTTGTCCGGGAAGGTCAGCGGTCGAAGTGGTAGGCGATTTCGTCGAAGCGGTCGCGGGGAAAGGCGAACACGAACAGGAGCGGCTCCGCTCCGGTGCAGCGCAGCGCATGCCTGACGTCTGGCGGGATGTAGACCGCACAGCCGGGACCCACCGGCTGCGACCGGTCCCCGATGTCCATCTCGCCCCGGCCGCTGACGATGAAATAGATCTCGGCAGGCTCATGGCGGTGACCCGTTAGCTCCGCCCCCGGTGCGACCTCGGCAATCCCGGTAGCGAGGCCCCGGGTCTCCGTCCGCTCGCCGGCGATCAGCACCTTCCAGCGAATCCCTTCTCCCGCGGCAAGGCTGGCGTCCTCGCCGCCTTCCCACTCGAGATCGGCCTGGTCGACAATCGCAGGTCTCGG
>MPNF01000532.1 GCA_002238885.1 Alphaproteobacteria bacterium bin95
AGTTGGCCATGGTCTCGCGGCACCAGCCTAGAAGCGCCGTTTCGTCGTAGGAGTCATCCGCCGGGCGCACGAAGGCGAAGGCGCGCGGACCGCGCGGCGTCGCGACGCCGACGACCTGGCAGCCGGCAACCGAGGGATGCGTTTCGACATGCGCCTCGATTTCGCTCGGGGCCGTCAGGAATCCCGCGAGGCGCAGCGTGTCGCCCATGCGCGCCTCATAGACGAAGCTGCCGTCGGCGCGCATGCGGCCGGCGTCCCCGGTGCGCAGGAAGCCGTCTTCGGTCATCGCGGCGGCCGTCGCTTCCGGGTTGCCCTCGTAGCGCAGGAAGAGGCTCGGGCAGCGCATCTCGACCTCGCCCGACACCCCCGGCGGGCAAAGCTCTCCCGTCTCGACATTGCGCACCCGCACGACGGCCTCGGGCGCCACGGGATAGCCGCCGCCGGCCAGCCGGTCCTCCAGCGGCGCATCGATCTTCTGGACAGCCATCAGCGCCCCCACCTCGCTCATGCCGTAGAGCCCGATCAGCGGCACGCCGCGCGCCAGCGTCTTCGTCTCGAAATCCTCAAGGGTCGGGTTGAAAAGCGCATAGCCGCAGAGGCGCAGGCTGGAGAAGGGTTCGGGCTCCTCCCGCAAGGCCAGCATCCCGGCATACATGTCGTCCGTGCCCATGAAATGGGTGACCCTGTGGCGGCGCACCGCGTCTGCGGCCTCGCCCGGCGTGAACAGCGGCGCCAGCACATTCGGCGCGCCGGCCGCGAGCGTCGCCATCATGGTCGAGAAGCCGAACACTCCGCAGACCGGCGTCGCCTGGTAGCTGACCGCGCCCGGCCGATCCCAGCCGAAGGCGGAAACGCAGTCGCGGGCATGGCGTGTCACAGGCCCCTGTCCGTGCAGCACGAATTTGGGCTTCGACGTGGTGCCGGAGGTGGTGAAGATGTTGCAGGGGACGTCGGGCGTGGCACGGTCCTCTACCAACGGCGGCGCCCCGAAAAGCGCGCTGACAGCCGTCACGGGCTTGCCGGCCACCTGCTTCGGCACCGGGGCCTCGCTTTCGTCATAGACCAGCACCCGCTCAAGCCCGGCAAGCGGCCCCTCGCCAATCTCGGCCAGCAGGCCGGAGAAGTCGATATCCTTGAAGCCCGGCCACATCGCCAGCGCCTTCGCACCGGAACGCGACAGGATGTCCGCAACCTCCAGCGCCCGGAAGCGCGTGTTGACCGCGACGGCCACCGCGCCGAGGCGCCCCAGCGCGAAATAGAGCGCCGGATAGGCCGGCACATTCGGCAGCCAGAGCGCGACCTTGTCGCCGCGACCGATGCCAAGCGCCGCCAGCGCCGACGCCGCCCGGCGCGACCGGTTGAGCAGGGCCGTATAGCTCCAGGTCTCGCCGCCATAGAACAGCGCCGGCGCATCCCCGACTTCTTCCGTGACGCGCTCCAGCAGAGCGGACAGGGTTTCTTGTACTCCTGTCATACCAATTCCTTCGTTGTATCCACTAGAGCCGATTTCTGAAACCATTAGGTGACTTTTGCGATTCGGAAGCTGACTCAACTCTTTCTTTCGCCCATGTACGGCTGCACTGATGCACTATGGCCAACAGCGTTGGCATCTTCGTCAGAATTTGCCAGTGTGACTGCCTCCAGTGCTACTGATGACGAGCAGTATCCAATTAGGTAAGTGTACGTTCCGTGACCTGATAAACGGCGGAATACCGGCTGCAAGCAATCGAGTTTCTTTGGCCGTACCGTTCTCAAGGATGCAGGTTATAGTTTTGGTGTCTTCATTTGCTTCACATGTCAAACCAGGATCCGAAGACGACAATAGTTTAGCAACAGCATTCGCGACTGCCTCGTTTGCCGCAATTGCGGGCGAGGTAACGAGTAAGGCGAAGACTAAGGCGATGACTGGCACGGATTGCTCCGAAGTTGGCCGATTAACATAGGGCTATATCAAGCTCATTCTGGCCGCTCCT
>MPNF01000533.1 GCA_002238885.1 Alphaproteobacteria bacterium bin95
GCGTGAAGATGAACATTTTCGTAATTCCAGATGCCGTCGTGGCAATTTCGTCTTGGCCGACGCAGCTATGCCGCAAATTATAAGCTTTTCTTATTGCGCTTGAGAAAAGTCGGTATTGGAACCAATGCAAAAAGTAGAGAATCTTCAACCGCTGGCGATGGCCGGAATGCGTCGTAGGGTACATGCTGGGAGCATTTTCCGCGTCCGGGCCGGATGGAGGACCGACTGATGAAGAGGGGATTTTCGATGAAGACCCATTTGCTGCCCCTTGCCATTGTCGCCGCACTGGCCGTGGGCGCTGCCCAGGCCGGTTCTCTGGCGCCGGCGCCGCGCGTGGTCGCCACATACGACCGGAACTTCATCGAGCGTTCGGGCGCCCAGACGATGCAGGAGCTATTGGACACCGGCATCATCCGCTACTTCCTCACCGGGGGGCAGGACTTGCTCGTCCTGGTGAACGGCAGGCCCTACTCCTCGACCGGCGGCAATCTGGAATCCCTGCCGCTCTCCGCCGTCGAGCGCATTGAGGCCCTCGGCGGCGAAAGCCTGGGCTCTATCGGCGGCACCGCGCGCGGCGCCCTGAATATCGTGCTGAGGACGAGCTTGGACGGCTTCGAGGCGCGCACGGTCACACGGGCGCCGACCCGGGAGGGCGGCGACGCCTGGCAGGGCAGCACCTTCTGGGGCGGTTCGTTCGGCGAGAGAGGACGCATGACCCTCGGCGTGGACGTCATCGACCGCCAGGAAATCCCCGGCAGCGAGCGGGTGCACAGCCGCTCCGAATGGGTCGAGGATGGCGAGTTCAGCCAGACGAAGAATGTCAGCATCAGCGGCAATACGGTCTTCGTCGTAGTGGACGACACCGAGAGAAGGTCGGTAGCACTGGGGACCTGCGAGCCGGCGCACGGCTATGTCCCCGGCACAAACCCGGCCGGCATCACCAACGGCGACAAGGGCTGCGGCTTCGCCTATGGCGACATCTGGTGGGATACCAGGAGCCGCGAGCAGCAGAGCGCGATATTGAACCTGGATCACCCGCTCGGCGACGATGCCCAACTGCATCTGGACGCGAACATCATGCAAAGCGAGACGGCGTTCCGCTACGCGCCGTCGGTCGATGTGTTTTCCTTCACCCCGACCCCGGCCCTGATCACTGCGATCAACCAGGCCGCCACAGACGCAGGTTCCAACTTTCAGGCAGACGATAACGACGGCTTCTCCATCGGGCACCGCCTGGTCGGACACGGCAACCGGATGTGGGTGACGGAGTCCGAGGAGTACGACATCTCCCTGGGCGTCGATGGCCGTCTGGCGGAGGATCTCGGCTACGATGCGCGCATCCACGCCCATCGGTGGGACAGCTTCGAAGCCGGCGCCAACATGGTGAGTCGCAGCAGGATAACGGAGAAAATCGAGGAAGGGAAATACGATCTCGTAGACCCGTTTTCCGATGAGCAAGCACATTTGGATGCCATAGAATACAGCAGGCTGCGGCAGGAAGAGGATGGAGGTTCGGAGAGCCTTTCGGCCAGGCTGGCGCTGGAGGGTTCCGGTTTCGCGATCGGCGGCCGCGAGGCATCATGGACGGCGGGAGTTCAACTCGGCAGGGTCGAATCGCATAGCCTCCTCCGCTTTCGCAGCAACGATGGCGAGACCTTTTCTGTGACCGATGTGCTCGGGGCCGGTGGGGTCAGCTATGTCGGCAAGCGCGAAACCGCCGCGGCCTTCGCGGATGTGTCGCTGCCGGTGGCCGACAGGCTGGACTTCAGGGTCGCGGGTCGCGCAACGGAACTCGACGATGTGGGCGGGCTGCGCTCCTGGCGCGCGGGGGCCCAATACCGCCCGACCGGCATCTTCACCTTGCGCGGCTCCTTCAGCGCGGCGGAGGGCGCGCCCTCCATGGTGCATCTATACGCCACCGAGGCGCAGACCCATCCCTACATCCTGTGCGATCCGGGCGC
>MPNF01000534.1 GCA_002238885.1 Alphaproteobacteria bacterium bin95
CGGACCTCGATGCCGATGTCGCGCAGCCGCTCCGCCGGCCCGATGCCGGAGATATGCAGCAGATGCGGCGAGTTGACGGTGCCGCCGGAGACGATCACCTCGCGCGCGGCCGTCACCTGCCGGTCCCTGCCGCGCTGCCGGAAGGCCACGCCCGTGCCGCGCAGGGCGTCGCAGGGGAGCCCGGTCGCGTAAGCGTCGGTCTCGACGCGCAGGTTCGCCCGCCCGCGCGCATCGCGCAGGAAGGTGCGCGCCGTCGAGCCCCGGAAACGCCCGTTGCGCGACATTTGCGAATAGCCGACGCCCTCCGCCGGCGGCCGGCCGCTCAGGTCCTTCGCGAACGGGTGGCCCGCCTGCTGCGCTGCCTCCACGAAGCGGTGGGTGAGTGGCAGGACCGTCCGGTAGTCCTCGACGAGGATCGACCCCGACTTGCCGCGCTCCCCCGGATCGCCCGGCCCGTAGCGTTCGATGCTCTTGAAGTGCTGTTTCACGTCGTCATAGGACCAGCCGCGCGCGCCCGTCTGCGCCCAGCCGTCATAGTCGGCGGCATTACCGCGGATGAACAGCATGCCGTTGATCGAGGACGACCCGCCCAGCACCCTGCCGCGCGGGCAATGGAGCGCGCGGTTGCCGGTCTTCTCGTCCGGCTCGGTGTAGTAGTTCCAGTTGACGACCGGATGGGTGATGAGCTTCAGCACGCCCGCCGGCACATGGATCAGCGGGTTCGTGTCCTTGCCGCCCGCCTCCAGCAGCACCACTTCCGCGCCGCCCGCGCTCAGCCGCTCGGCCAGCACGCAACCGGCGGACCCCGCCCCCACGATCACATAATCGGCTTCCATGATCCTCAACCCTCCCTATGCCCGCCCTATTGCCGGGCGATCATGTAGCTGGCTTGTTCCAGCACGGCTATAGCCTGTTGCCGCGATACGCTGGGGAAATCCTCCAGGAATTCGTCCAGACGGTCGCCTGCTTCCAGATGCTCCATGAGAATGCGAACGGGACCCCGGGTGCCGGCAAACACGGGCGCCCCTCCGAGGATGTCAGGATTCCTGTCGATCAGCTTGTCCGCCATCCCTGCCTTCCTTTCCAAGCCTTCTAGCTTATCATCTCCTTCTCAGTCGCTACTTAACAGACCTTGCACACCACCATTTGCTTCATCCCCCCGAACGAATATGTCGAAACCTAAATTGCTACACAGGTTCTTCATAGAATTCATTCTCCCGGCAACTCTTCTTATACGCTGATCTTCACCACCAACATTCCTTGTCTTGTAATAGGTTGTCCAAAAGTATAAATCTACCGCTGACCCCTCCAACCAGCCGATCGTGCTCGAATAACCTGCTATCCAATTTAGACTTGTTCCGTTCATCAAAAATTCGACAGTATCATCATTACCAGTTAAGCAAGTCCCCAAATACAAACCATCCAAATCTCCCTCAGAAACCCCTCTCAAGACACGGCGAATTTGCGCGCGACTAATTCTATTGTTTTCGTTTTCGTCTGCCTCTGCCCCGTATATTCCGTTTTCGTCGCCGTGGGCGGCAATCACCAGATGCCGGATGTGATCCTTCCAAGCCACGCGATACACGATTTCCTCAAAGGACGCTGCGTTGTTAAACATTTCGTAGTGATAGGCGTCCGGATTACCTTTCTGAATAGACGCAATCAGGTCGAAGAGCCCGCGAACGGACACATTTCCCCGTTCCCACCACCGGCTTTCAACAACCGCCAAGTCAAGCATTTTCACTGCGGGTCTCCTTTCGGTAGCCGGCGTCAATACCGGGCGATGGTGTAGCCGGCCTCTTCCCGGTCCCAGGCGCCGGGCGGCAGGCCGGCGTCGCGGAGATCGCCCTTGCGCAGCTTGCCCGATGCGGTCTTCTCGAATCCGTCGGCGAAATCGACGAAGCGCGGCACGGCATAGCGCGGCATCCGGGGCACGCACCAGTCGAGTAGCT
>MPNF01000535.1 GCA_002238885.1 Alphaproteobacteria bacterium bin95
GAAGAATGTCTCGCCCAGGCCCACCAGCCCCTCGTCCGTGTGCACCCGCACCCACAGCACGTTGGGAAACTCGTCGAGCCTGACGGTTTCGAGCGCGGTAATCTTCATGTGCCGGTTCCTTCCGGGGAGTGCGGGCCTGCAAGGGCCTCAGAGGCCGCGCGCGACCCTGTGTCCATCCACGATTGCGACTTCGATATCCCGCGGCTGGAAGCAGTCGCCGATCGGGTGAAGCGATCCATGATGCGCCGAAAGCTCTTCGTAAAGCCTCGTATCGGCCTTGCCGCCGGACCCGAACACGACGCTGTCGAAGCCGGCGATCGTCCGGGGCTCCCAGGTGACGGTATTATACGCCTCGGCGCCGGTCTCCCCGATTTCCCAGAGCGCGGTGTGGGTCGTCAGCGCGACGCCGGCCTTCATCAGTTTCTCCAGCAGGTGATGGCGTGTTGGCGACGGCATGAAGGGCGCAATCGTTTCCAGCCCGGTCAGGAGCTCGACCTTGTGCCCGCGCATCGACAGATAGTCGGCGGTCGTAGCGGCCTCGGCCCGCCCGAGCGTATCGACCACGAGCACGCTTTCGCCGGGTAGGGCACAGCCGGCCAGGACGTCACGGGCGGAGAAGACATGGGCCCGCTCAACCCCCTCGATTTCCGGGAAATATGCGGTGGAGCCGGTGGCGAGAACGATCTCGTCGGGATCGGCGGCCAGGACGGTTTTCAAAGTGGCCTCGGTCCCCAGCCGGAATTCGACGCCGTGTTTCGGCAGCTGGCGTTCGAACCAGAGGGTAATCTCCTCGAAGCTGCCCCGGTCCGGCGCTTTCATGATCTGGCCGATCTGGCCGCCCATCCTCCTGTTTCTGTCGATGAGCAGGACATCGTGGCCCCTGAGGGCGGCAATGCGGGCGGCCTCCATGCCGGCGGGTCCCGCCCCGACGATGACGACCTTCTTCTTCCTTTCTGCCGGGCGCAGTTCGGCCCAGTCCTGCTCCCGCCCCGTGACCGGGTTGTAGATGCACCCCACGCCGAGCCCGATATCCACATGCCCGACGCAGGCCTGGGTGCAGGCGATGCAGGGGCGGATATCGTCCACCCGTCCTGCCCGCGCCTTGTTCGGGAAGTGGGGGTCGGCGATCAGGGTCTTCGCCATGCCGACGATATCGGCCTTGCCGTCGGCCAGCGTGCGCTCGGCGACCGCCGGCGAATCCATCCGTCCCGTCCCGACCACGGGCCGCGTAACGACGGCCTTCACGGCCTCCGGCAGATAGGTGAAGGCGCCCGGCTCGTAGTAGTAGCTCGGCCAGTGCATGCGGCCCTGCTTCGGGCTCGGCACGATGCCGTGCCAGATGTTGAAGTAATCGACGAGGTTTTCACGGTCCAGAAGCCGCGCAAGCTCGACCAGGTCCGACAGCTTGAGGCTGTAGTCCATGACGTCGTCGTAAAGGCGGATGCCGAGGATCCGTTCCGAGCCCAGTTCGGACCGGACCGCCTCCAGGGTCTCGCGCAGGAAGGTCATGCGTTCGGCCGTCGTGCCGCCGCCGTATTTGTCCGTCCTGCGGTTTCCGTGCGGATGGAGGAAGTTGGCGAACAGATAGTCCATGCCCACTGCCAGCTCGATCCCGTCGAAATCGCTCCGGCGCATGCGGCGCGCGGCCCCCGCGAAACTCTCGACAACTTCTTCCGCTTCGGCGGTGGTGAGCTCGTGCGGCATGTAAACCGGCACAGAGAAATCGGGCGGCGGCACGGCCGAGGGGGCCACGACCGGCCGGCCGATAAAGGCGGAATCGTCGGCGACGCGCCGCCCGCGATGCCCCAGCTGGGCCAGGACCGGCACGTCGAATTCGTGCACGGCCCCGGCGATGCGTTGGTAAATCGGCACGATTCCGTCGTGGAAATTCGTCAGCGACAGGGATGTCTCGCCGTCATAAACCGGCACGGTGTGCGCGGTGACGATG
>MPNF01000536.1 GCA_002238885.1 Alphaproteobacteria bacterium bin95
GTGATTCTGGAAGCGCTGGAAGGCTCCAGGGTCGATCAATTGGCGCTTGAGTTCGAGGCATCGCGTCTGGACCCCGCGCTGCTTCGCCTTTGCCCCTCCAAGACGGTCATGTTCGGCTGCATCGACAACGGAGTCGACGAGGTCGAGACACCGGATTATGTCGCGGGAAAGCTGCTCGCTGCCGCGAAGCATTTGCCGGCGGCGCAGATTCAGGCGGCGCCGGATTGCGGGTTGGTCCCGCTGTCGCTGCCGGTCGCGAGGGCGAAACTGAAGGCGATGGCCGACGGGGCGCGGCTGGCCCGGAAACAGTTGAAAACAGGTTGAACGGAACGTCTTCCTGTCGCCGCCTCAGTCGGCCGCGAAGACCAAATTCACCGGTGCGGCGGGTAAGGCGAAGCGCTCGGAGAAGCCTTGAAGGGCAGGCGGCGGGAGATCAACCCATTCCGATTTTCGGCCCGATTTTCCGGATTGAGGACGCACTTCACCCGTTGCCCGCCAGGGCTGCGCCTCACACCGGTCCATCCAATTGCCGCACCGCGGTGGCGCGTCAGGGAAATTCTTCCGGCATCCGTATTCTTCCCGCTCCTTCCGGCCCTTGCCGCTCCCGTTCCATATTGCGTTTTGTTCCAGAATATCAACACAATTTAGGAAACAAAACTGAATTCATCGCCGAGCCTCAACGCCTCGACGCCGGGCGCGGCACCTGCGAGAATGCCGCCCGAGGAGGCGCACCCCATGTCCGATACCATGACCGAAGCGAAGATCGTCCGCCTTGCGGATACGGAGACGGTGCCGTTTTCGCCCGAGTCCTTCTACAACCCCATCCTGCTCGGCGAGGAGGCGGGCTTCCCGATCCGGGTGGGCATCCAGACGGCCGAGCCCGGCTACGAACCGGGCCTGCATGCGCATCCCTATGTGGAAATCCTGCATATCCTGGAGGGCAGCTGCGATGTCTGGCTGGAGGGCGCGGAGGACGAGCGCACCCGCCTCGAAGCCGGCGACACTGTGGCCCTACCCCCCGAGCGGCGGCATAATTTCGCCGCCGTCGGCGACAAGGCCATGCGCCTCATGGGCATTCACCTCAGCCCGAAGCGGATCGTGAACTACCGCGACGGCGCGTCGGACGAGCACGGCTACCCGATCCACCGCCGGTGAGCGATGTCGGGGCGCCCGCCGCCCGCCTGATCCGCGGCCGCGACGGCCTGCGCTCCAGCGGCGACTATCCGCCCGAGCTCTGGCAGGGCCTTGGCGAAGCGGGCCTGCTCGGCCTCACCGTTCCGAACGATTACGGAGGCAGCGGCTGGGACCTCGAACGGCTCGCGGGCGGCTGCCGGGACATGGTGCGCCACGGGCGGAGCCTCGGGGCCATGCTCGCCTGGAAGGTGCATTGCACGCTCAGCCATTTCGCGCTCGCCCGCCTCGGCGACGAAGAGCAGAAACGAGAATGGCTGCCCCGCCTGGCGCGCGGCGAGACCACGCTGGCGGCAGCGATCTCGGAGCCCGGCGCCGGCGCCCACCCGAAATATCTGAAGGCGCGCGCCGAAGAATTGCCGGACGGCGGCTGGCGGCTCGACGGCGAGAAGGCCTGGATCACCAACGGGCCGTCCGCCGGCCTCTTTATCGTGGTGGCGATTACCGGGGTAACGGACGGCCGCAAGCGGTTCGGCGCCTTCCTCGTGCCCAGGGATGCGCCCGGCCTCACGCGCACGGAGGCGGGCGCCGTCGAGTTCCTGCGCCCGACCGGCCATTGCGGGCTCAGCCTCCGGGATGTCCGCCTGCCCGCCTCGGCCCGCCTCGCCCCCGATACCGATATCTGGGAAGCCTTCGCCAGACCGCTGCGCAATGTCGAGGACCTGCTCAAGCTGGGCTCGCAGCAAGGCGCGATGGAAGCGCTGCTGGACGATGCCGCCGAGGCAGGGCTCGAGGACGAGGCGCTCGGCGAACTG
>MPNF01000537.1 GCA_002238885.1 Alphaproteobacteria bacterium bin95
TATCCTGGAATAGATTGACATATGGAAATCCTGTGGCAGTATGGGCCGGAGGTAGGAAGCGGCGTCCGGAGGCCGCTTTCCGCCGCGCCGGCGCCGGTTCAAAACCACCTGAGAAACGGACAGGAGAGGTGCGCGCTCTGCCTCGCGCGCGCAATCAGGCGCGCGAACCGCGCCGGCGCCAACGCCCGCCCGCGCTCGCGCACGATACGCGCGAAACAGGGACCCGTTTGCCGGGCGAGCCGGCGGCGGCGCAAACGCCGCCATTCGTAATGTTCGCCGCGTTCCGCGCGGCGGTTGGAACGGAACGGATACAGAGGACCGATGAGCGATATGCCCACCCTTGCCGCAAGAGGCCCCGGATCGCAGTCCGGGGCGACGAATTCCCCCAGCGTCATTCCGGCCGGAGAGCAGGGGAGAGCCGGGACCTCGTGCGGCTCAGCCGGAAACCCCTTTGCGGCGGACCATGACAAGACATGACATTTCCGAGGGGCCTCATGACAAAACATGACATTTCACGACATTCCGCTCCCCTCCGACGGCGGGGCGCGGCGGTTGCACGGCGGGCCGTTTCGGGGCACGGTTCCCCGGTCCGAAGGGGCGTTTCGTGCGCCCCGGTCTCAATGGGTTCTAGCAATGCCTGAAACCGCCCCGCCGCTCGCCGGCGTCAAGGTCGTCGATATCTCCAATTTCCTGGCCGGCCCCGTTTCCACGATGTTCCTGGCGGACTTCGGCGCCGAGGTCGTCAAGGTCGAGCGTCCGGACACCGGCGACGAGCTGCGCTTCTGGGGCAACGACAAGGACGGCGTCGGGCTGATGTTCAAGCTGGTGAACCGCAACAAGCAGTCGGTCACCGCGGACATGCGCACGCCGCTCGGCGTCGAGATCGTCAAGCGCCTCGTCGCGGACGCCGACATCGTGGTCGAGAACTACCGCAAGGGCACGCTGGAGCGCTGGGGGCTCGGCTACGACGTGCTGAGCGAGATCAATCCCGGCCTCATCATGGTGCGCCTGACGGGCTTCGGGCAGACCGGCCCCAACAGCCACCGGCCAGGCTTCGGCACGCTCGCCGAGGGCTATTCGGGCTACGCCTACATCACCGGATATGCCGACCGGCCGCCGCTGCTGCCCGGTTTCGGCCTGGCGGACGAGAGCTCGGGCCTGATGGGCGCCTTCCTCGCCATGGTGGCGCTCCAGGAGAAGCGCCGGTCGGGCAGGGGGCAGGTCGTGGATTTCGCCATCTACGAGCCGCTGTTCACCCTTCTCGGTCCGCAGGTGGTGGATTTCGACCAGCTCGGTATCGTCCAGGAGCGCAACGGCAGCCGGCTGCCCTTTACCGCGCCGCGCAACACCTACCGGACGAAGGACGACAAGTGGGTGTCGATCTCGGGCAGCGCGCAATCCACCTTCGAGCGCATGTGCGAGGCGCTGGAAGTGCCGGAGCTGGTCCACGATGAGCGGTTCCTCGACAACCGGCTCCGTATCCAGAACGCGCCGGCGCTCGACGAGGCGCTCCAGGCGGCGATGCTGCGCTTCGACCGCGACGACCTGCTCGCGCTCTTCGACCGGTTCGACGCGGCCGCCGCGCCCTGCAACAGTATCGCCGAGATTTTCGCGGACCCGCATTTCCAGGCGCGGGAGAACATCGTCGCCGTGGAGGACGGGGAACTCGGCGGCCCGATCCGGATGCAGAACGTGGTCGGCAAGTTCTCGCGCACGCCCGGCGGGATCCGCCATGCCGGGCCGAAGCTGGGGTCGGGCAACCGCGCCGTTCTGGTGGAACGGCTGGGTTTCGACGAAGCGGAATTGCGCGCGGCCGGCCTGCCGCTCGACTGAGCGCACGCCCCGGACCGGCGCGAGGGGAGGGAGAACATGCTGGCACTGCCCGAACGGGTGACGGTGGTCGAAGTGGGCCCGCGCGACGGGCTGCAGTCGCTCGGCC
>MPNF01000538.1 GCA_002238885.1 Alphaproteobacteria bacterium bin95
GCGAAGGCTCCTATGCGAACGGCAGGAAGCACGGCCGGTGGGTGGACCGCTATGCAAGCGGCAACAGCCTCGAATACGAGTATCGCGACGGCTCGTTGGACGGGCAGCCGGGGGTCTATATCACCGGAAACGGAGAACGCCACCCGGGGCGCTGGTCCGGCAATTGCTTCCTGAACGGCGAGGGCCGGCTGCTGATTTGGCGCGGCGACAGGGAGACATGCCCGCCCGGATAGTGGAAGGTGCTTCGACGCTTGCCCAATGAAGGCAGGGGCCTCCGATGAGACCCCGCGCCCCATGGTCGAAACCGCAAGAGGATGTTGACGGTAATCTATACCCGACAGCGTCGGGGACGGAGCGCGCTCCACTTGGCCGGGAAGTGACCGGGTCTCCCGCTCCTCGAATTCCATCGCATTTGTCGTCTTCGAGGTTCCGCTCCCGCCTCGAATGGGCATTACTTGTCGCGGTCTGCACTCAAGCGGCCCACGCGCGTCCCGCAGTAGGAAATTACACCGGGCTGATGCCCAAATTCTGCACACCTCATGAAGTAACGGCACTCACCATAGACATCACAGTACTCAAGCCGTCCCACGAAGTAGAGCGACTCGTCTCTGGAAACGACGGTCCTCAAGCGTGTCTGAGAAAGAACGGAAGTAACGAACCGCCTTCCCACTTCTGTCGGAGCAACATCAGGGAGCAGATGAGATTCCCGCTCTTGCCAGTTGAGGGAAAGAGATTCCAAGTACTGCCGCTGTCTGGGGGTACCCTCAGATACGTAGTTCTTGAAACGGACTTGCTGAGCTTCGGTTGTGCCACCTATCTCAAACGGACAAACGAGCCGAATCCCGGTTTGCACATCGTCGATCTGTTCCAATTCTACACGAAACGACATGCGTGCTCTCTGCTGATCTCGGAACATTTGCTCCAATGTAGACGTGAGTATTTTCATGGATTCAACTTGAGAAGTCATTGCATCGCGTTACTGCCTCATTTCATCTATAGTCTCCTGAATACTCTCGTTACTGCTTTCAAGAGCTTCACGACCAAGTGTCAGCTGGTCATAAACGGCCAATGTTTGAAAGATGAGGACGCCAACAAGAATAGCACTTATTAGGGCAGCAACAGAACCTATAAGTGCGTTAGCAAACCCATATGGTCGGTCGTTTTTTTGTTGAACGGTCTCACCAGCGACGCTCGGACAATTATTCATGTCGCTCGAATGGAACGCCTCTCGTTCACCGCCTGTATCTGATTTGCCGGCAGGTGCCGCAGTTGACTGTTCGTCCTCCGTCACGGATGAGACGTCTTCCGACACAGAATTGATCTCCTCATGAGGAATGGGAAACTGTACGCCTTTTGGCGAATATCACCAACTGCAATTTATGTGATTATTCCGAGACGATAATCATCGGATGTTATGGCCAGCAAAGGGGCCGTGCGGCAGTCGATTACTCGTCGGCGCCGGCCTCGGTCGTCTCCGGGCCTCGCGCGTTGCGGCCCAGAATGTAGTTCTCCACGAAGGACAGCTTTCCGTCGATGGCGGCGAGGCCGGTTTCGACCGCCCGCAGTCGAGCGTCCAGACCGGTGATGTCTTTGCGCAATTCGTCGATGCGCTTGTCCAGGCCGTGCTGCCCTCGCACCATCAGGCCTGCCAGCGCAACGCCGACGGCGAGAATCGCAATCAGTTCGGGGCTCATACGGGAAACCTAGCTAGTTCGGGGCATGCGATCAACCGGTTCTGTCGCAAGAGGGGAGCTAGCCGCGCCTTGATTGGCCGGAGCGGAAGTGCCATCCCTTGGCCAGCGGCGGAAGGAACGGGTGGCGGGATGGCGGAATATCTGAAGCGGGGCCGCACGGCGGCCGAGCGCGCGGAGGCGGATGCGAAGGTGCGCGCGGCCGTCGAGGGGATACTCGACGACATCGGCGCCCGCGGCGACGAGGC
>MPNF01000539.1 GCA_002238885.1 Alphaproteobacteria bacterium bin95
CGCCGCCCCGAGCGCTGGCCGAGATAGGTGTCGAGCAGGGTGCACGCCGTCGCCCGGAGGATATGGACCTCGAACAGCCGGCCCAGCAGCCCGACCGATGCGCTGATCCGGCCGAGCGCCTCGGTGGTGAACCCCCTGGCGTCCCGCGTTGCGAAGGTCACCGCGTTCAACTGGCCGTCGGAAAAGGACATCGGCAGCGCCGCATAGTCCGTCGCGCCCGCCGCCGCCAGACCGTGCAGGACCGGGTAGTCGAGCGCCGCATGCTCGCCCGCGAGGCGGCAGCGGATGGCGCCGGCGCCCTCGTAGAGCGGCGCCAGCGGGCTGCGCAGGAAGGCGTCCGAACTCACCGTCTCGCGGGTGGCGTAGGCGACCTGCACGGCGTCCGCATCCGCCCGCCAGGTGTGGTTCTCCGCCACCAGCAGCGGATGCAGCGTGCGCAGCCCCACCTGCACCCGCCAGACGGGAACGCCCGCTGCGTTCAGCGCCTGCCCGTAAGCCGCCGTCAACGCCCCCGGCGAGGAACATTCCCACGCCGCCCCGACGAGCCAGTCATGCAGCGATGTCGGACGGTCTCTCATCTTCCCTCATGCTATCATCGCGGCTTGTGGAAGCGGGCAAGAGACCGTTATCCGCCCGGAGAGAATTCGGAAAGGACTTCCAGTGCCCGGCGAAACTCTCGGACGCCTCGAAAAGGTGGACCTGCGCGATGTCTGGACAAAGGAAGACAGCGATTTCACCCCTTGGTTAGCGCGCGAGGAGAACCTGTCCGTCCTCGCCGGGACGCTCGGGCTCGAACTGGAACTGGAAGCCGAGGAAAAGGCGGTCGGCCCGTTCCGCGCGGACATCCTGTGCAGGGACATCAGCTCAACAGATACCGATTCAATTTCTTGGGTGCTTATCGAAAACCAGCTTGAGCGCACGGACCACAACCATCTCGGGCAATTGTTGACCTATGCCTCCGGCTTGGAAGCGGTGACGATTATCTGGATCGCCTCGGACTTCAGAGAAGAGCACCGATCAACCCTCGACTGGCTGAATCGGATTACCGACACGGGCTTCCATTTCTTCGGCCTTGAAGTCGAGTTGTGGAGGATCGGGGACTCGCTGGCGGCACCGAAATTCAACATCGTGTCCAAGCCGAACGATTGGTCTCGGTCAGTGGCGCAGGCAGCGCGGGCAATGGACGACTCCGAACCTTCCGAAACGCACATCAAGAGACAAGCCTATTGGACCGCATTCCAAACGGTGCTGAATGAGACAGCTGGTCCAATTTCAGACAACCGGACCCCTAAGCCCAAAAGACGGATAGTGTATCGAATTGGAAGAGGCGGTTTCCAATTCGCTACAGTGATAGTCCCGACGCGACAAGAGATTCGCTCAGAACTATATCTAAGCGGGCGCAATGCCACGGCTCATTTTCGCCTTTTACATGAACAAAAGGATAATATCGAGCACGAATGCGATTACGAACTCGACTGGCAAGAACTTCCCGATGCCCGCGCCAGCCGCATCGCTATCTCTCTCAACAATGTCGATCCTTGGAACGAAGATGATTGGCCGCGTCAACACGAGTGGCTGGCGACCCGCCTCAACGACCTGCATCGGGTCTTCGCACACCGTGTGCGGGCGCTCAATGCCGACGACTGGCGGCCAGCTGATGACGAGGAAGAACCTCCAGAGGACTGACCTTGCCTAAATCGGCCGTTCCTCAACCCGCCGCTAGCGCCGCCTCCACGGCAGCGATCTGCTCCTCTACCGAGATGTCCACCACCGACGTCACTTCCAGCTCCTTGTCTTCGTAAACATCGCCGTCGGGGCGGAAGCGGGCGTGCAGTTCGATGCGGGTGTCGCGCTCCGTCAGCAGCTTCTCAATCTGCGGGCGGAAGAGCGCCACCATCGCCGTCACCCAGCGGTTCGCCGGCCATGAGGGTTGCGCA
>MPNF01000540.1 GCA_002238885.1 Alphaproteobacteria bacterium bin95
GGGATGCCCTGCACGGAGGCGCTTCTGCCGGCCCGGCAGGAGCCGGACGACAGGTCGCGGTTCCATAAGCCGCGAGACTCCCATATCCCCGCTTGCCGGGCCAGACGCATTGGGGGACTCTTTCCGCGCCATGTTAACCGCCCGCACCGTTCCGGATCTTCGCCGCTTCGTGCGCGCCTGGCGCCGGGCCGGCTGCAGCATCGGCGTCGTGCCTACCATGGGCGCGCTGCATGCGGGCCATCTGAGCCTCGCCGCCGCAAGCCGGGAGCGCGCCGACCGCAGCATCGTCACGCTGTTCGTCAACCCGAAGCAGTTCAACGACACGGCAGACCTCGCCCGCTATCCCCGCACGGAGGAAAGCGACCGCGAGAAGCTCGCCCCCTATGGCATCGACCTCCTGTTCGCGCCGCCGCCGGAGGTCATGTATCCGGCCGGGTTCGCCACGAATGTGTCCGTCTCCAGTGTCACCGACGGGCTTTGCGGTGCGGACCGGCCGGGGCATTTCGACGGCGTGGCGACCGTCGTCTCCAAGCTGCTGATCCAGACCGGGGCGGACTTCGCCTTCTTCGGCGAGAAGGACTACCAGCAGCTCACCACCATCCGCCGCATGGTGCGGGACCTCGACCTGCCGGTCGAAATCGTCGGCTGCCCGACCGTGCGCGACCCGGACGGCCTCGCGCTCTCCTCCCGTAACGCCCTGCTCAGCCCGGAGGAACGCGCGTGCGCCCCCGCACTCCACCGCGCGCTGACGGCTGCCGCCGAGCGCTTGCGGAAGGGCGAGGACGCGGGCTGCCTCGCCGACGCCGCAGCCGGGATCGCCGCAGCCGGTTTCGATGCTGTCGATTATGTCGAGCTTCGCGATGCCGAAGACCTGGTGCCCATGCAGCGCCTCGACCGCCCCGCCCGCCTGCTCGCCGCCGCCCATCTCGGCCGCGCAAGGCTGATCGACAACATTCCCGTCGAACCCGCTGCCCGGAACTCTTCGGACCGCCGAAATCGTCGAGGCAATTGACAAGGTCGCTACCAGTTGCCACCATGGCGATTATGAGATCGGTCGGTATCAAGGCGCTGAACAGCCGGTTGAGCGAATATGTGCGCCTGGCGGCATCCGGCGAAACGGTTCTGGTGACCGACCGCGACCGGGTGGTTGCGGAACTCGGCCCGCCGAGAGAAACCCGGAGCCCGATTCTCGCCGACGCATTTCTGGCCGACGCCGTGCGCAAGGGCTGGCTGACGCCGCCGCTCACCGTCAACAGGGGAGGGAAGCCGCCGCCGTCGGCTCCCGTCATGCCGCTGGCCGAACTCCTAGAAGGGCTGGACGCCGACAGAAGCGAGCGGTGATCTACCTCGACACGTCCTTGGTGCTCGCCCATCTCGTCGGCGAAGACAGGCGTCCTCCCGCATCGCTGTGGCGCGAGACGCTGGTGTCGAGCCGATTGATGGAAGTCGAGACATGGAACCGGCTGCATGCGCACGGGCTTGCCGGCTCGCATGGCGAACTTGCTCGCGCACTCATCGCAGAGGTCACCATGCTGGAATTCATCCAACCGGTAATTGCACGGGCGCTGGAACCCTTCCCCGGCCCCTATTCCCCGCGCACGCTCGACGCGCTCCATCTGGCGTCCTGCGCCTGGCTTCGCGACAGCGGCCAAGCGGTCTCGCTCGCAAGCTATGACCGCCGCATGACTGCCACCGCCCGCGCGATGGAAATTCCCGTTTTCGATCTGGATGCTTCGTGACCGCACTATCCGGACGCTTCCCCTCCCCCGCCCTGTCAAGTTAGGCTGCCTTGGGGAAACGGCCTCGGGGGGGCCGACATTCTGGAGGCGAAAGGCAGGGATGAAGATAACCGGTATTCGCACGATGACGGTGGACGTGCCGCTGGAGGAGCCCGTCATCACCGCGATCCACGATATCCGTTCGATCGGCTATGTG
>MPNF01000541.1 GCA_002238885.1 Alphaproteobacteria bacterium bin95
GTCGGACCTCGAAGAGCGTTTCGCCGAAGCGTTCCGGCAGACGGAAGGCATGCACTTCGTCTGGACCTCCTCGCAGAACATCGACCGGATCGTCACGATCTTCCGCGCGGCCAAGAAGTCAGGCCGCATGCTCCTGATCGACCTCTACACGGCGGTGGTGCTGGAAGCGACCGGGCGGGACACCATCCCGCAATCGCACTGGCCGGAGGTCGCCGTCTATATCCCGCAAAGCCAGCGGGTGCTTATCAAGAACAAGGAGTTGTTCCGGGACCGCGACCGGCACCACAGATACCGCGTCTATCCGGAAGACCTGCCCGACCTCGCCGCGCGCGCCGTCATGCTGTTCCGGCCGATGGCGAGGTTCGACGGTGGCGTCCGCTCGGCGCTGGACGGCGCTGGCTTCAGTTACTCGATGTGGCGGGGCGACCTGAAGGAGGAATCCTCCCCCCGCCTGCTGGACTGGCTCCCCCCCCCCCGCCGCGTGCTGGCCTGGCTCGGCCGGCCCGGCATCGAGTGGCAGGTCCTCCACACCTCCGGCCACGCCTCGACCGTCGACCTGCAACGCTTCGCCGCTGCCCTTGCCCCCCGCGCCCTCATTCCGATACATTCATTCGAATCTGGGCGCTTCCCGGAATTCTTCAACAATGTTGTCCTGCGAGAGGACGGCGAGTGGTTGGACATTTAGGCACCATGAAGAACTCAAAGAGAGCAGAGTAATGAATAAGTTGATCTTTCCTGATTACAATCGCGCTCCTTCCAGTAGCTTACAAAAGATTTTGCGCGAAGGAGAATTCCTTGCTCCACTTATTGCACTACACGGAAAACAAAAGGGAGAATATGATCTAGCGCTCGATGTTCAACTACGCCGCAGCGATGAAGTTCATGTCTATTATGGCCTCACAAAACTTGTAACAGCCCAGCTCAAGAAAAACGATAAGGTTAAGATTAGCGCAGCGAAGACTTATGAAGATCACGATGACAAGAATTTCTTCCGCGATTGGTATGTCGGTGAAACGGGTTTTCAAGATTGTCTAAATGATTATCTCAATATCGTAATCGGAAACGTGGCCAGAACGTGGATTGCAAAGGAGGGACGAGTGCAAGCCATTTGGGCTCAAGTTGCAATGCCGCATGGGCCATGGACACCATTTGATCGTGAAGCAGTACTGGATTTCAGCAAATTACAGAATGCCAAGAAGAAGGCGGAGAAATTCAGAAAGTTTTCTGAGGTGGGAGATGCGCAATCTCGCTTGGAGCGCATGGGAAAGCGGTGGTCAAAATTACCGAAACCCGGTGTAAAGCCAGATCAGCTTGCAATAGACGGTGACGGGAACCTAATTCTTGTGGAGAACAAGTACGCAGGAAAGCGTTATGATTCGTCAAAACTTTACTATACGCCCCTTCAACTTCTACAATATATCCATGAATGGAATAAGGCCCTAGAGAGGTCTTCAGTTTGGGACAGCTTGCAGGAGTTGATTGACATAAAAATGGATCTAGGCTTATCTAGGGATATAGGCAAGCGGCTCACCGGCGGGATTCGAGCGGTGATTTGTTTTGGTGAGGACGAGCGTAGCGATGAGGTAAAGCGTCGCTTTTGTGAGGTCTTGAATGTAGTCAATGAACATCTTCCTCCAAATGTCCAGTCAGTAGAGACTTGGGGTTACAGCAAGAACGGCCCCCAACCCCTCTAGGGCTTTGCAGAGCCCTTTAGGACCAATTTGGCTGAGGTATTAGGTAGGAGTAAGTGGAAATTCGTCTACACTTCTACTCCAGCAGCGCCGCCTTAAGCCGCTCCCGCTCCCCAGCGCCGAAGCCCAACATGCCATCCAGCCACCCCTCCAGCCCGCCATGCTCGCTGTCCAGCGTCGCCCATGAGGCTGCGAGATATTCCTCCCTTGCGGAGAAGACCGGCTCGTAGATTTCTCGGGGC
>MPNF01000542.1 GCA_002238885.1 Alphaproteobacteria bacterium bin95
GCGTCGCCGGCGCCCATGCCAGCCGGTCCGCGAACACCGCAAGGCGCCGCCCCCCGATCGGAAGCCCCGCCAGCACTTCCGGCAGGAAATAGACGATTCCGACCCAGGACCCGGCCGCCAGAAACACGGCGACCCACCACGACAAATCGATCGCGCCAGCCCCTCCGCGCCGTCTTCTCCTCGCCATCTGCAGGACCCTCCGCCCGGTCGTCTCGTCAAGCAGCCTCCGACAACGACCTTTCCTTGCGGATCACGAACGGATTTCCGTCCGCCAGATCCCGCACATTGCGCATCTGCCAATGCCGCGCATGCTTCAACCGCATCACGTCGCGGGGCATGTCTTTCGGTGACGCCACGACAAACTGGTCGTCCGGCCCCATCGACAGGATCTCGTCTGCCGGCACCAGCTGTTCCTTCACGACCGACAGCGATTCCTGGAGCGAACTCTGTCCGTCCGGGAGGAGGGCGCTGTCGCGCATCTGCCCGGACCGGCTTTCGCTCCGGTTCTCGAACGTCGCCGCTCCGATAGCCTTCGACAGCATTTCAGCGCCATTCACGTCAAGACGCGACCAGCCGAGAATCTGCACGACCTCCGCCAGGTGCATCAGCGTCTCCCTTGCCGGCTGCCCCCAGGACCGGTCGAGCGCACTTACCGACTGCGCAAAGGTCAGGAAATGAACGCCCTTGCCCGCCGCCAGGTTGTAAGCCTCCATTACCGCGCTCAGGTAACCCACCGCGGGCAGCTCATCCACGACGATCAGCATGTCCCGCTTGAACGACTTGCGGTCCGCCACGGCATAGGGAATCGTGATCCAGAGCCTGAGCCACCCCTTCACCCGCCCCAGCAGCGCGTCCGGCACGACCACGAAAATGTCCATCTCGCCATCCGCCAATTCCAGGGGATCGAATGTCGAGATCCGCGTGTGCTCCGCCAGCTCCGGATAGTTCAGAAACGAAAGCTGGTTCGACACCGTCGTGAAATTCGAGCCGCCCTCCTCCTTGCCGACCCTCCGCGACCGCTCCACCGCCAGGTGCATCAACCCGCCGGCGAACCGCGGCGTCGCATCCACCGCCGCAAACAGCTCCTCCCGGGCCTCCGTCCCGAGAGCCAGCAGTTCGTGCAGCGTCCTCAGATTCCGCCGTTCGCTCGGCATCTTGAACCGCACCCATGCCAGGTAGCCCGAGATCAGGCTCCGCGCGCTCTCGTAGAAGTGCTTCTGGTTCCCCGAGTCCGTCTTCGGCTCCTCCATCAGCGCGTCCGTCAACACACTGATATCCCGGACCGCCTCCGGCCCGTCCCGGATGAAATCGATCGGGTTGTACTGCTCGCTCTGCCATACCGGCAGGTGCAGGCCCTCGCCTTCGAGCTCCCGATGCCTCGCAACCACCCCGAACGGATCGAGCAGGATCGGCCGGCGACCGAGATCGCGCCGCCGGCGCGCGACCATCGGGAACGTCTCGCCTCTGGGATCGATCAACACCGTCGACCCCGGCCAGCCCCGCTCATCCGGCGAGAGATAGTTCAACGCGATCGTCGCTCCCTTTCCCGTCCGTGGAGGCGCAAACGACATCGCCGATCCTTCCAGGCGATAAGCCACCAGCCCGTCCCTGCTCTTTCCGAGAATTACCCCCCGTTGCCTGGTCATCTCCCGCATCCACCTTCTCGCGAGAAATTTCGACTTCCCGTAGAGCTCCGACTCCGCCTTCTTCCGCCCCCTTTCGCCGGCGATCCGTTTGGCCGTCGTCCTCGCCGTCATGCTCAATATCATCACAGCCACGAACACCCCTGCCGCAGGCCCTACATATACGCAGGCCGTCTCCCAGCCCTCTACCAGCCTGTCCAGGGCCGCGCCCCGGAGCCGGATGAGTCCCGCCCACACCCAGGTGTCGATCATCCAGGACCACACGCCCGCAGCCGCGACAAACAGC
>MPNF01000543.1 GCA_002238885.1 Alphaproteobacteria bacterium bin95
GCCACCGCTCGCTGACGGAGCTCGTGGCGCTCGGCAAGGCGCCGGAGGTCTTCGCCGAATCGGACGACCCGGACCGGATGGTGCCCATCGTCTGCGAGCCTGACGATTTCGGGATTGCGGTCGCGGGCGACCCGCTGCGCACCAATGCCTATGTGTTTTCGCACAACGGCATTCTCGGCTTCCCCGTGACCCGGGAGATCGAGCTGCCGGCGGACTGGGACGCCCGGCTGGCGGCTGGCGGCTGAAAATTTGCTCTTGTCCCTGAAACGGACTATGGTATGGACCATAATCCGGCTGAGCCGGTATGCGTTCTGGGAAGCAGACCGATGCGGGTTTCCGTCACCGAGGCGAAGGGGCAATTGACCGAACTCGTACGCCGCGCTGAGGCGGGCGAAGAGGTTGTGCTGACTCGTCACGGTCAGGCGACCGTCAGGCTGGCTCCCGTGCGGCGGCGGCCAGATGCAGATAAACGGCGCGCCGTGATTGCTGCGGTGCAGGCTGCCGCTCGCAAGCGGTTGGCTGAACTTTCCAAAGCCCGCGGCGAACCGCTACGCACGCGTTACGAACTCGGCGAAGCAGGCGAACGGGCCACAGACTCCGATGCGGCCCGCAGTCAGGACTTCCTCTATGACGAGGACGGATTGCCGAATTGATTGCGGTCGATACTTCCGCGCTCATGGCGATTCTGCAGGGTGAGCCGGAGGCTGCCGCCTGTACGGATGCTCTCGCGGCGAACGACCGTCTCCTGATTTCTGCCGTAACGGTAGCCGAAGCGCTCATCGTGGCCGAAAGGCGAGGTCTCGGCGAGGGAATGGCAGAGCTTGTCGATGGGCTCGAGTTTGAGATTATCAGCGTCTCTCCGGCTGTGGCACGGCGTGTTGCCGACTGCTATGCGCAATGGGGTAAAGGCGTTCATCCGGCCAGTCTGAACTTCGGCGACTGCTTCGCTTATGAGATCGCGAAGACACATGATTGCCCCTTGCTGCACGTTGGAACGGACTTTGTGCGGACAGATGTCGCGCGAGTTTTCTGATCCTCGGTCCGGAAGCAGAAGCGGAGGCAGCCCGTAGAGGAATGACGACATGAGCGGGGAGGCGCTCTGGCTGCTGATACCTGCGGGCCAGCGGGCGAACGGCGCGTGGATCGACGACACGCTCGTCCAGAGGGCGCGCGAGAAGGGCATGATCGCCCGGCTTACCGAGGCCGGGCGGTTCCCCCGCCAGCGGGTGGAAGTGTTGCGGGACGGCGACGCGAGCGCGCTCTACTACCGGCGCGGCTGGACCGATGGCCTGCCCATCCTGCCGCCGACGCTCGACCGGGTGGACGCCATGCTGCGTGCCGGCGGGCGCGGGCGCAACGAAAGCCTGGGCGAGCTCGATCCATTGAAGGGCGTGGCGACGGTCGAGCGCGTGGCCGCCAATGCCGTCATGGCGGGCTGCTCGCCGGAGCATTTCCCGGTAGTTCTGGCTGCCGTAGAGGCGCTGGCCGACCCCGCCTTCAACCTGCGGGGTGTGCAGACCACGGATGAGAATGTGGCGCCGCTGATCCTGCTGAGCGGGCCGGTCGTCGAGCGGCTGGATGTGAATGCCGGCTTCGGAATGCTGGGACCGGGCTGGCAGGCCAATGCCGCCATCGGCCGCGCGGTCAGGTTCGTGATGAACAATATCGGCGGCGGCTGGCCGGAAGCCGTCTCCTTCGCCGGCCTACGCCAGCCGGGGCGCTACACGATGGTGCTGGCCGAGAACGCCGCGGCCAACCCCTGGGAGCCGCTGCATGAGGAGTTGGGCGGCCGGAACGTGCTGGCGCTCATGCGGGCGGAGACGGCGATCAATGTGACCGGCGGGCTGGACGATCTTGCGAGCGTGATGGGTTCCGCCGCTTCGGCCTTCAATATGGCCTGGGAGGGCAAGGCGGCGGTC
>MPNF01000544.1 GCA_002238885.1 Alphaproteobacteria bacterium bin95
GACCGAAAAATTCGAGGTCGTAAACGAAGTGGAAGACGGTCATGCCGAGGAGAGCCGCGCCCCGGAGGAAATCGACAAGCGCGATGCGGGGGATCGCGCTCGACGAGGAGGTCGGCCGGCGCGCCCGTTCCGCGCCGGCCCGGCACTTCCTATCTCGTCTCCGAGCCATGGGGGCAGAGTCCTTCACCGTATCTATAGAGAGATATTACCTGTGACTCATATACGAACTACAGGAATTCGAGCGGGCTGGACGGCAATTGGAACCGAACCCAAAATCGTCGCCCCGGCCCCCGCGCCGGGGTCCAGAACTGCCAGCGCATCCCGCTCGGACCTCGGCAGGCTGGGCCCCGGATTTCCGCTTAGCTCCATCCGGGGCGACAATTGAGGCTGCGGTTTCGACTTCGTTTCAACTCGAACGGGTCGTGCGTCAGTTCCTGCGCGGTTCGTTCGGGCACCAGGCCTTGCGCCGGCCGCCGTCATAGGCCCGGCCGTGACCCGCCTCGATCAGGGTCGAGGAAAGCGGCTTGCCGTCCAGAATCAGGCCCGCGACGACCCGCCCGCCCCATTTTCCCCAAGCGGGATCGCGGACGACTGCGGTCTTCGCTTTCCCGACCGCCGCCTCGGTGAAGGCGGTTGCGGCGCGGCCGGCCTCGCGCTCGGTCTCGCATTTCGCCCGCCCACCCTTTTCGGGCGTGTCGACGCCGCGCAGCCGGATGGAGAGGGAAGCAAGCTCGGGCGGCAGGTCCGCGCTCGCATCGACCTTCACCGTATCGCCGTCGACAACGCGAACTACGGGCCAAGAATAGTCGGCGGCTTGCACATGCGGAGCCAGCAAGGCGGCTGCAAGGACAGTCGCGACTGCCATCGGAAGCCGGATGCCTCTTTCCTTCTTCGGTGCGCCTTGTGCGTTGGCTCCCATGCCGCCGCGCCCTTGAAATTGAGCTTCGACGGCATCTTATACACAATTGTCATATCCATTTGGACAACACGGCATATCGCCCCTTTTTCATGTCCCCGGGCTCTCGGCTGCGTGAAGTCGCAGCCGGCTCCCATCACGCAAGTGGCTGGCAGTTTCCGGGCGTGACTTCCTCGGGGATAGGCCACTATCACCTGATCGAGCGCGCCGGGGAATGAGACGATCGCCATCAATTCGGCTCTGCCCTCCTGCACCCCCTCGAAGATATCGAGGGTGAGGACGGAGCTGCAGGTCTTGGCGCCCGTGGCATAGACCGTCGCCGGGCGCGCTGACAACATGCTGTCGCGGGCACGCAACGCAACCGCTTCAAGACGGGCGGTAGATGCCTCAACGCATATAGGTTCCGTCAGTCCGTGGTATGGGTGTTTGCCGCCGGCTCGGAGGTCTTGCTTCGGGTACGGGAATATTCGAAGCCCAACAGGCCGCACACGATAAGAACAGCGATCACCGAGGTCCAAAGCGCCGGCGCCACGATCAGGATAACCGCCACGAGCAACAGTCCCAGCTTGGGCAGGGACAGGGCACGGAATGCATACTGTTCGCCGAGGGCAGCCATGCAGATCACGGCCACAACACCACTTGCTGCGGCGACCGCCACCTGCCAGAGCGGCGCGCTCTGCCAGAGCACGAGCGCGGGGGCATAGACGAAGACGAAGGGCACGATATAGGCCGCCATGCCGAGGCGCATCGCGGTGAAGCCCGTTTTCATCAATGGCGCATTGGCGATCCCCGCCCCGACATAGGCCGCGAGCGCCACGGGTGGCGTGATTGCCGAGACCCCGCCCCAGTAATAGCAGAAGAGATGCGCGACGAGCGGCGGCAATCCCATCTCGACAAGGCTCGGCGCCGCCAGCGTCGCGGTGATGATATAGACCGATGTCGTGGGCAGGCCGAAAC
>MPNF01000545.1 GCA_002238885.1 Alphaproteobacteria bacterium bin95
CGACAGATCGATCCCGATGATGCTAACCTCCTTCATTGGATGCCTCCTTCCCATTGGGGGTTTCAACAACACCACCATGGCACATCGCGATGCCGTCGGATGGAGGCGTCCACCCCATCGGGGTCCAACCCCCGGCCTTGCTCCGCGCCGAACCTGTCGAGGCCGGGCCCCGGCTCGGGGGCCGGGGCGAGGAGGTGAGGCGCGAAGCCGGCGGCTATCCGACTTGCAGGCGACGATTCGGACGGATCGAATCGTGCGCCAGCATGCCTCCGGGACAGGAAGTGGAGCCCACAGACCGTGAATAGCCCGGTTCGTCGGTTCTGGAGATGCGATAGATCGATTGCCGGCGAAGTCGCGAATCTCGACCAAGAGGTCATCGAATGCCAACCGTCGTCCGCAGTTTGAATAGGCGATTGTATACCACCCTGCCGCCGGGACGCTTGACCGGTGTAGCGCGGTTTTCTACGAAGCCGGGGACACGGCCCCGTAGCTCAGCCGGATAGAGCGACGGATTCCTAATCCGTAGGTCGCAGGTTCGAGTCCTGCCGGGGTCACCAATAAAATCAATACATTACAGAGAATGACACTCCACTGATAAACTTATGCAATCCCCATATAGTCACCGACTTTGGAATCGATAGAAGAGGCAATTGGTGACTGGAGACCGCGACGTCGGCGGCAAGAGCACACCGGATCTTGCGCCTTCGCAAGGCGGAGAAAGTGTCCGGGGCTAGACTCCGGGCAAGTCGGGCCGGCGAGGCATATCGGCACCTCGCCTCGTGCAGGTCATGGCCGCTGCCGCCATGGCGAAGGCGACGACCCGGCGGCATTCGTCCAGCGAAACTTGCGATAGTCCCGGTTTCGTCGCCTTGCCGAGCTCGTCCAGACCGCAGAGCAGCCCCGCCTGGAAGCTGTCGCCCGCCCCCACCGTATCCACAACCTCGACCGCGCGGCCCGAGGCTTCGAAGACGTCGCCGCGCAGGGGTACCACGGCCCCGTCGTCGCCGCGCGTGACCACGACAAGCTGCACGCCCCGGGCGTTCCAATGCGCGACCGCGCTGTCGATACCGCTGCCGGGAAACAGTACTTCCAGGTCCTCGTCGCTCACCTTGATGAGGTCTGCGACCTCCGAGAAAGCCTCGACCTGACGTCGCCATCGGCTCACATCCGGTTCGACGTTCAGGCGCAGGTTGGGATCGAGGGAGATGAGCTTCCCGTCGCGATGGCGCCGGGCGAGCCGAAGCAGGGAGGAGCCGGTCGGCTCGACGACCAGCGAATAGGAACCGAAATGCATGGCCGTCACCGACGGCGGTAGATCGGGCAGGTCCCTTTCGGCGACCGAGCCGTCGGCCGCCCCGCGGCCGTAGAAGCTGTATCTGGGAACCCCGTTCGGCTCCAGACCCACAAGCGCCAGCGTCGTCGGGTTCCGCTTGCTGACGAGATAGGCGGTTTCCACCCCCTCTTCCTGCAGCGTGCGTTCCAGTCGGCGACCCAGGGGATCGGTGGACAGTCCGGTGAACAGCGCGGCTTCGCGCCCGAGGCGCGAGAGTCCGACAGCAACATTGAAGGGCGAGCCGCCGATGCGCGCATCGAAGATGAAACCGGTATTCGTCTCGGCCGAAGGGAAAAGATCGAAGAGCGCTTCGCCGCAGCTGAGGAACATGCCAATCCACCGTATTTCATTACCGACGGAGCCTCAGCATGTTAACGGCGGCGGAAGCCGGTGCGTCGTCTGAAGCTGGACGGGTTCACCGGGATCATCGATGCGATCCTGGAGGGGGACCGGGCGCCGGAGGTGCCGGTCAAGCAGCGGCACACGGCGCACCGGATTTTCGAACGGCTGCGTGACGAGCACGGGTTCACGGGTGGC
>MPNF01000546.1 GCA_002238885.1 Alphaproteobacteria bacterium bin95
TCTACGGCCTGAGCCAAGAGGAAGAAATTCAATATTCTTATTTATGATTGATATTGGAATATTTTTTCTATTATGGTGTTCGATAACGTCGAAGGGAAGACTCGGTGCCTCACAGTACGGAACACGGAAGACCCGACGGAAACTCCAGTTATGTCAACCTCCTACCGGCTTTGCCGGACCGTGGCGGACCGGAATCGCGCTGCGCCGTGTCGATCCGCTTCAACGGGCTGCGGTCGCCGGATTGGAAACGAAACACCAATCCCGTTCGCCTCATCCCCGGCATTTCGATTTGTTGCGAGCTCGTGCCTGCTTTCCCGGTTGCCGGACGCATCTGCCAGCGGCCTTCTGTCGATTCGGCATAGCTCGGGTCGGTCCTCCCCCGACATATCGTTCTTTCTTGGTCCGGGACCGACTGCTCTCCCTTCTGCGCTTAAGCGCAAGTCCAAGCCGCGCTCGATCCCAGTAGCGCTAATGTGTCCGGAACGGCCGAGCCGGGAGCCGCACAGGAGTGCGGTGCGATGTTGAACGAGATCGCGGACTCATCGATCCTCGCTATCGAAGAGTTGAAGCGAAATGTCGATGCGGCCGCCCTGCACCGGGCGGTCGAAATGCTGGACGGCGCCAGATCCATCCATGTCGTCGGATACCGCCCGGCTTCCTGGGTCGCCGCCGGCCTGTTCGACGGCCTGACCCAGCTCGGTTGCCGCTGCCACCGGATCGTCTCGCCCGCAAATTCGGCACTGCGGACCGTCTCGGCCCTGGGCGCTGACGACCTTCTGCTGACCATCTGTTTTTCGGACGATGATGATTCGGCTGTTCGGGTCGCGGCGGCGGCACAGGCGCGAAAGGTCCCGGTACTCGCTATCGCGCACAGGATCGACCACCCCCTCGCAGGCGTTTCCAGCCTCTTCATGGCGATACCCGCCTCTCCCGAAAGCAAGTTCGAACCTTGGGCCGCCCGCATGATGTTCGCCCAGGCCCTGATTCTGGCACTGGAGAAGCGGCGGGCGGGGCAACAGTAGGGTGGGAGCGGGTGGTGACGCGCTTGCCGTCCTTCTCGATGGCGGCCTCTTGCAGACGGTCGATATCGCGGATCAGGTCGCCCCATTCGACGATGACGCCAGCAGCGCGGCAACGGTCAGCCAGTTCCTTCTGGAGCACCAGGGCGAGGAAGGAGCAGAAGACGTGGCCGCGGGTCGCCGCATCGCAGGGGTGATAGATCGGCCGGGTGCGCATCTGGGCCTTCGCACGGCGGAACAGGTCCTCGACCGTGAGCACCTCCCTGTACCGGAGCACGGTATTGAGCGGCGTCATGCGGGCGTTGGTGCACAGCACAAAGATGCCATCGAAGTGTAAAAGCCAAGACTTGATCTGACATCGCTGCCTTATTGGCTTGGCGGGTGTCAGAGATGTGGCAGCTGTCGGCGGCCAAGCAGCAGGTAGCAGTTTCTCCCGTGCGAGATGTGCGGTGTCAAGGAAGGTCGCCATGCGCTCGACACTCGCACCTGGCCCCAGGCCGGCTGGTCGGTCGCCAGCGCCACCACCGCCTCCTCGATCTCCGGCGCCACCCGGTTCCTCAGGATCGGCTTCGAGCGGCTGATCTCCATCAGGGCCGCTTCCCTGCCTTTGTCGTAGAGTTCCCTGAAGCGGTAGAAGCTGTCCCGGCTGTAGCCCATCTTCTTGCAGGCCTGGCTGACATTGCGGAGCTGCTTGGCCAGTTCCAAGACTACGTTCCATACTGCACCTCACTACTCCGTTGGTCGGCAAGATCGGGGACAGGTCCCTGTTTTGGGCTTGGTCCTGGCCATTCGGTCGGTTGTGGATCGGGGATTTCGTACAGGTATCGG
>MPNF01000547.1 GCA_002238885.1 Alphaproteobacteria bacterium bin95
CGGAGACCATCGGGGCGCTGGTGGTGAAGACGCCTATGCCCCCGGGTTCCTTCCCGACGCTCTGGAACGCCCATGAGCGCTATCTGGACACCTATTTCACCGAGTTCCCCGGCTACTACAAGACGGCCGATGCGGGCTACATCGACAAGGACGGCTACGCCTACATCATGGCGCGCACCGACGACATCATTAACGTCGCCGGCCACCGGCTCTCGACCGGGGCGATGGAAGAGGTGCTGGCCGCGCACAACGATGTCGCGGAGTGCGCCGTCATCGGAGTTGCGGACCAGTTGAAAGGCCAGATTCCGGTTGGTTTCCTGGTGCTCAAGGCGGGGGTCAACCGGCCCTTGAGCGAGATCGAGACCGAGGTCGTCGCCATGGTGCGCCGTCGGATCGGCCCGGTCGCGGCATTCAAGACGGCCGTCGTGGTCGACCGCCTGCCGAAGACGCGCTCCGGCAAGATCCTCCGCGGTACGATGCAGAAGGTGGCCGACCGGGAAACCTGGAAGATGCCGGCGACCATTGACGACCCCGAAATCATGGCGGAGATCGAGACGGCGCTGAAACAGGCCGGCTATGCCGGCGGCGCGCCGGCGCCGTAATGCCCGTCTGCTCTCCTTTGCTGCCCGAACCCGAATTCGAAAGAACGCCCCGATGCCAGATTCGATGAAACAGAAGCGCGCGGCCTTCGTGTGGGAAGACCCGTTCCTGCTGGGCGACCAGCTCGACGAGGACGAACGGCTGGTCAGCGAGACGGCGCGGCGCTTCGTTGCCGACACTCTCGCGCCGGGCGTGCGCGACGCCAACCGGAATGAGACTTTCGACCCTGCCCTGATGAAAGCTTACGGAGAGGCCGGGTTCCTGGGCGTCGGGCTCGAGGGCTATGGCTGTCCCGGCGGCACTTCGGTCATGTATGGCCTGATCGCCCGCGAGGTGGAGCGTTGCGACAGCTCCTACCGCTCGGCGATGAGCGTGCAGTCCTCGCTGGTCATGTTTCCGATCCACACCTACGGCACGGAAGCGCAGAAGGAGAAATACCTTCCGAAACTGGCCTCCGGGGATTGGATCGGCGCCTTCGGCCTGACCGAACCGGACCACGGCTCCGATGCCGGCGGGCTTACCACGCGGGCCCGCAAGGTCCCCGGCGGCTATCGCCTTACCGGCGCGAAGATGTGGATCACGCAGGCCAATATCGCCGACGTGTTCGTGATCTGGGCGAAGGACGACGAGGATGTCATCCGCGGCTTCGTGCTGGAGCGCGGCATGGAGGGCCTCACGACCGCGAAGATTGAAGGCAAGTTCTCCCTGCGCGCCTGGCCCACGGGCGAGATCGCGATGGACGATGTGTTCGTTCCCGAAGAGAACCGCTTTCCCCATGCGCGCGGCCTCGGTGGCCCGTTCGGCTGCCTCAACAAGGCGCGCTACGGCATCGCCTGGGGATCGATGGGTTCGGCCGAGTTCTGCTGGCACGCGGCCCGGCAATACACGCTCGACCGCCATGCCTTCGGCCGTCCGCTGGCGCAGACCCAGCTGATCCAGAAGAAGCTCGCCGACATGCAGACGGAGATCGCGCTCGGACTCCAGGGCGCGCTTCGCGTCGGGCGGCTGATGGACGAGGGCAGGGTGGCGCCGGAGATGATCTCGCTGGTCAAGCGCAACAATTGCGGCAAGGCGCTCGATATCGCCCGCGTTGCCCGCGACATGCACGGCGGCAACGGCGTCAGCGACGAATATCATGTCGTGCGCCACTCGATGAATCTGGAGGCCGTCAACACCTATGAGGGAACGCACGACGTGCATGCGCTGATCCTCGGCC
>MPNF01000548.1 GCA_002238885.1 Alphaproteobacteria bacterium bin95
GCGCTGTCGGAGCGCGTGGGCTTGCGTCATGCACCCTCCGCCTTCGCCGGTACGTTCCTGCTGCATTTTGGGCGTTGTGGCCATGGGGCAATATCGTTCCGGTGGGGCGGTTGAACGGTCTGCGTTACGTTCCAATCATGGCTGGAAAGCAGCGCAAACCCGACCTTCCCAAAGGCACTGAATCGAATGGCCAGCTTGCTGAGGCGGCGCAGGCCGTGACATCGGCGGGACATCCGGGCTAAGGTCCGCGCTGGGTTCGATCTTCCGGAGGGGGCCGGTGGCGAAACGGTTTGAGGATGCGCTCGGCGACCTGTCCAGGCTGAAGCAGCTGATCCAGGCGAGCGAGTTCGACCTCGTGGTGGCAGCCTCGCCGGAAAACGTGCTCTACACGAGTGACGTCTTCATCTCGACGCAGGTCGATATCCGCGACCGGCTGGCGCTGATCGCCTGGGACGGGGATCGCGAGCCGGTCTTCATTCTCTGCCGGGTGGAGGAGGGCTTCGCGCGGGAAGAGGGCTGGATCACCGACATTCGCGCCTACAAGGAGTTCGTCACCTCGCCCATCGACATGCTGGCGGAGGTCATCGACGAACTGGGGGCGGCGAGCGGCTCGGTCGGGCTGGAGTTGGATTACCTGCCGGCGGTCTATTACGAGCGCCTGCGGTCCTTGCTGCCCAATGCGCGGTTCGGGCGCGCGGAACCGATCTTCGACCGCGCCCGGGTCATAAAGACGCCGCGCGAACGCGAACGCCTCGCCGAAGGCTTCCGGGGCACCGAGCGGGCGCTGAAGGAAGCCTTCCTCGCGACGCGGCCCGGCGACACGGAGCGCGATATGTGCTTCCGCCTCGCCGACGGCATCCTGCGCCACGGCGCGGAGTCCGTGGCCTTCACCCATATCAATGGCGGCCCTAACACCGGCTTTCCGCACAAGGATCCCTCGGACTACCGGGTGAAGCACGGCGACATATTGAAGGCCGATGCGGGCGGGCGCTACGGACGCTACTACTCCAATGTCGGCCGCACGGCCAAACTCGGGCCGCTCAACGACGAGGACCGGTCCTGGTGGTCGCGGCTTCGCGAAATCCATCACGAACTGATCGACATGGTCCGGCCCGGAAACACCGGACGGCAGATATTCGACCGCGCCACTGTGCTGCATGAGCGCCACGGCATTCCCTTCCCCTACGCGCATAACGGGCACGGGCTCGGCCTGCTGGTGCATGAGCGGCCCCTCATCAGCCCGCACGAGGACATGGCATTCGAGCCGGGTATGATGTCCACCATCGAGACGCGCGTCAGGTGGATTGGAAAGTGCGGTTACCACATGGAGGACCTGCTGGAAGTGACGGAGGGCAGCCCCGTGCTGCGCTCCGACTATTTCGATAATGAGGAGATTCTGGTCGTCGATGCCTGAGTCCCGGCGGGACGGCCGGTAACGGGAGCAACCTAAGAAGCTAGGGAGATACCATGCTCAAGAGAATTGCATTGGCCGCTGCGGCGGCAGCAGCAGTAGCGATGGCCGGAAGCGCCAGCGCATATCCGGACAAGCCAATCACGCTGATCGTGCCCTACAAGGCCGGCGGCACCACGCACACCATGTCGATGGTGCTGTCCAAGGCGCTCGGGGAATCGCTCGGTGGCACGGTCGTGGTCAAGACCCGTCCCGGCGCCGGCAGCGCGGTGGGCATGACCTTCCTTTCCAAGGCGAAGCCCGACGGCTACACCATCGCCTATTCGGACCTCGGCAACCTGATCTGGAACCCGA
>MPNF01000001.1 GCA_002238885.1 Alphaproteobacteria bacterium bin95
GGCCGCAGCCGAGGTGCTGGCGCTGTTCCGGACCGTCGAAACCTGGCCCGAGCCGGCGCTCTCGCTCATCGCCCGGCCCAGCTGAAAGACCGGAGGACCCCATGTCGAATATCGCTAGCTTCAACCGATCCCTTGAACGCATCCAGGAGAAACAGTCCAGGAACCGCGAACAGGTCGAGGTGCCGAACGCGATCCGCCCCCGTCATTCCCTGGGCGTCCCGATCGCAGACATTGTCGTCGAAGGCCGACTACGCGCCGTCGACCGGGCCGCGGCGGCACACCTCGCCGAATCCATGGACCGGCAGGGGCAACTGGTTCCGATCAGCGTCCGAACGCTTGACGAAGGCGGCTTCAAGCTTGCCGCCGGCGCCCACAGGATTGCCGCCGCCAAGCTGCTTGGATGGGTAGAGATCGAGGCTTTCCTGATCGATGACGTTCCCGAGGACGAGCTGGTCCTCCACGAAATCGACGAGAACCTTTACCGGGCGGAACTCGATCCTTTCGACCGCGCCCGATTCCTCGCCATGCGAAAACAAGTCTACCAGCGCCTGTATCCCGAAACCGGGCATGGCGGCGACCGTAAGAGCTTGGCATATCGGGAGAATATCAAAAGCCAGAATTCAGCTTTTGATTCTGAAACGCCCCCGAGCTTCGCCGAAGCTACCGCCTTGTCCACTCCCTTCTCACCAAGCACGATCAAACGAGCGACCCGCATCGGCGAGAGCATCATTCCCGAATTACAGGATGCCCTTGCCGAGACCCCTATCCGGAAGCGAGAGGGGGACCTCTACCGCATCGCCGGCATGGACGGGGATGAACAACAGCGGCTGCTCACCCGCCTCCGCGACGCGGAGGAACCTCCCGCGAGCTTGTCGGCCTTGAAGAAAGACCCGACATCCACCCCTCCGCGTCCGGGCAATGTCGACCGCCTCAAGAAGCTGTGGACCAAGTCCTCCGAGCTCGAGCGCACCGAGTTCCGGGAATGGCTCGATCTGCAGGGAGGCGAGTGATGCACGCCCCACTCACCTGGAAAAGGTAAAGACCGATGACTGTACCGGACGCCCAAGCTATCGCCGACATCGACCGGAGTCTGAATCGGGGCGGCCTCACCGCTCTTGGCCGCGCTCAGCTCATCGTCAAGCGCAAGGAAATCTACGATCGGCTGCACCCGGCAGGCGGACATTCGGAGCCGCCTCAACCTCGGCCCACCCCGGAGGAAGATGACTGATGGACGGGTCCGTACCAGCCCACTCAGTACTCAGGGAAGAGCCTCGCCAGACCGTGCTGGTGGCGCTGGACAGCATCGACTTCGGCGACAGGCTGCGCAGCGTCAACCAGGCGGCCATCACCCACATCGCCGAGTCCATTCGCCGGCACGGCCTTCAGAACCCAGTCCAACTTCGTTCCCTTGGCAACGACCGCTACGGCCTCATCGCCGGCGGGCACCGCTGTCAGGCCATGCGCTCGCTGGGGCAGAACAAGATCGAAGCCTTCGTGCTCGACCACCTGGACGCCGACCAGATGGCCTTGCTGGAGATCGACGAGAACCTGATGCGGTCCGAGCTCCATCCGCTGGACCGCGGGCGTTTCCTGTTTCGGCGAAAGCAGATCCATGAACGCCTCTACCCCGCAACAAAGCGCGGCGGCGATCGCCAGAGCGCCGAGTACAAGGCGGGCGAGCATCCGAAAAGCTTCGTCGCCGAGACAGCGAGCTTCACTCCTTTCAGCACCTGGACGATCCGGCGCGCGCTTCGCATCGGCGAGAAGATCCTGACCGAGCTGCAGGACGAACTCGCCGAGACCGCGCTCGCCTGGCGCGAAGGCGACCTCTACCGGATTTCCGGTATGAACGAGGAAAAGCAAACCGGGGTCCTCGATGCCCTGCGCGACGCCGAAGAAGAACCCAGGACGCTCTCACAACTCATGCGCGGTCACGGCGATGATGATGAGTCGCCGGAGATCCCGTCAGGCGAACCGGAAGCCGACGCCCCCGGAGAAAACACGACCCTTCAACACCTCCAGACGCTATGGATCGAGGCGACCGAAGAAGAACAGGAACAGTTCATCGCCTGGCTCGAACTCATGAAGGCCCGGCAGGGCGCGGGAGAGCCTTCCCCTGCCTGACCGTCTAACATATCCTGATGCTGTCATCTGCCTTTCCGGGCGTGCCCTGGCCAAGCCGAATTCAAAGGTGAAAAACCCTCACTTTGAATTTTCCGCCGCCGGGAGCGAAGGTGAAACAGCGTCGTTTCGTTGCCCGGTTGTCTCCTCCCGATCCTCTCTTGCTGCGGCCCCGTTTTCTGCCTGTCACGATCCACGCCGCGACAAGGAGTCGAAGAAAAGCGGTCGAGGGGCGTACAGGCTCGGTCCGGGACACCGCTTCCCCCGCGGCCTGTCGAACCCTATATTCCCCGGAAGAATGGAGGTCCTGCCATGGACGCCATCAAGGACACCCTCAAACCCTGGCTGGTTCCCGCCGTTATCGTGGCTGTCTTCGGCCTCGGACTGGCACCCGTCTACGTCATGCTCGGCAGCATCGAGCGCAAGATCGGTTCCGCTCGGACAGAACTCGGCACCCGTATCGACAAGACCCGCGACGAACTCAAGGGCGACATCCGGGCACTCAGCGAGCGTCTCGACAAGACCCGCACCGAACTCAAGGGCGAGATCAACATGGTCCGAACAGATCTCAAGGGCGACATCCAGACGCTCAGCGAGCGTCTCGACAAGACCCGCACCGAACTCAAGGGCGAGATCAACATGGTCCGGACAGATCTCAAGGCCGAAATCCACTCCCTGGGCACCCGCCTCGACAGCACCCGCGACGGCCTCGACCGGCGCATGGAGGCAACGACCGCCCGCGTCGATGCGCTCGCCATCCGCGTTGACGCCGTGGAGCGCGGCGACGCGCCGAAGGGAGCTCAAGGCAGCGGCACTCCGGACCCGGTCGCCCCGCCTCAGTAATCCCGACAACAACCGGCCCGGCGCAGCATCAGCACCTGCAGCCGCCCTCACCGGCGCCCCGAACGAACCGCCCGGGCTCGACGGGGCGCCGGAACTTCAGCAACGGATACCGACCGGGCTCCGGACCGGACCATCACCCGGCCGCCCTGCCGTGCCGGGCGGGAGACCCTGACATGGCCAAACGCCGCTATGCCGCCCGCGACGCCGAAATCAGCCGCGCGATTTCGAGCGGACAGAGCATCCCCTCTATCGCCGAGGATTACGGCCTTTCGCGCTCCACCGTTTACGGCATCGCGCGCCGCGAGGGCTGGACCTGGCCCCGCGGCCCGGCTCAAATTCCGCGCTTCTGCGACCTGCCCGGCTGCACCAACAAGATCCCCCGGTCAACCAACCGCTACTGCTCCCACACCTGTTTCGTCGCCTCCCGGCGCCTCCATCTCCAAGAGTGCGCCAACTGTACGAGGCCCGTGAATCGGGGCAGCGCCAAGTTTTGCTCCCGCTCCTGCTATCACGCGTTCTCGCGCCGGTACTGGGCTGTCGCCAACGGCGACCGCAATGGAAGAATCGCCCGCGACGCTGCCTCCGGCACACCGCACAGCCGCATTGCGTCCTGCCATGGCATTCACCCCAGAACCGTGTCGAACATCGTTGTCCGACCGGCCCCGGACGATGAGCATTCCTGAGAGGCGCCGGCCGCTTCTCTCCACCGACCACGACCGATACCGCCACCGGAATGACGCGCAATGACAAACTCACCGCCATGGCTCTCTGCCCTGCGACCCGCTCTCGCAGCAGGAGCTGTCCTGCTCTGCCTTGCCCCCGCCTCGGCCGAAACACTTACCGGCGATGTACGCGTCATCGACGGCGATACCCTGGCCGTCGCCGGACAGCGCATTCGCCTCGAAGGGATAGACGCCCCCGAGACCCGTCAGACCTGCAACCGGCGCGGCCGCAACTGGGCTTGCGGAAAGGCGGCCACCCAGGCCATGCACAAGCTCGTCGGCCGCAACACGGTGCGTTGCCAGGTCAGCGGGCGCGGAAAATACGGCCGAGCTCTCGGGACCTGTTTCGCCAACGGACAGGACCTGCAGCAGAAACTCGTTCGTCAGGGCCTCGCTCTCGCATACCGGCGCTACTCAACCCGCTATGTACCCGACGAGGACGCGGCTCGCGAAGCGCAACGCGGCCTGTGGTCCGGTTCCTTCATCGAACCCTGGCGTTGGCGTCGCCACCGGCAAAGTCGCAGCAACCCAACGAATCGCCGCCCACCCCGCACCGCGCCGCCGCAAAGCGCCGCAGGCGAATGCCCCATCAAGGGCAACATCTCCGCAAGCGGCCGTATCTTTCATGTTCCTGGCGGCAAATATTACGAGCGGACCGGGATCGACGAATCGCGCGGAGAACGATGGTTCTGCAGCGAGGCCGAGGCGCGTTCCGCCGGCTGGCGCCGGTCCCGCAGATAGCCCCCGGGAAAACATCCATGCCACTCGTGCGCATCGAAATCTCGCACCTCGTGACAGACGAACCCACGTGGCTCCAGGAGTGGGACGGAACCGAGGTCACCACCACCCGCCTTCCGAACGCCGACCCCGAAGCCGGCGACCTGGGCGACTGGGGCGGCTACGAATTCAACGAGGCATACGAAGCCACCTTCTCGACCTGGAGCCCCCGGGAAGTCGCCGAACACATCATCGATCTACAGGAAGGCGCCGGCTTCAGCGCCCGCCTTCTTCCCCCGGACCCAAGGTGAGAGCCCTCCAGCCCCCACGCCCCCGATACCAGGCGCTTCAGCAATCGCCAGTCCTGCTGCGACAACCGGAACCTGCGCCCACCCGCCGATTCCGTCTTCCTTCCGCAAACACGCATCCGATACTCTCTTCAAGCAGCCGGGTCATCCTATCGCCGGCTCCAGTTTCGATGCACCGGGTTCCAAAATGACCGACGACCGTCTCAATCTGTCGCGCACCGCCATCTATGCGCGCTATTCCTCCCCCCGTCAGAAGCCCACCTCGATCGACGACCAGCTCCGCGACTGCGCGCAATACGTCGTGTCGCGCTCCGGCGCGGTTCATGCCGAGTACCGCGACGCCCGGCAGTCCGGAAGCCTCAGCATCTATTTCCGCAACGGCATCCAGTCACTGCTCGACGACTGCCGGGACGGCCGCTACAGCGCCGTGTGCGCCGAATCCCTCGACCGCATAACCCGTGACCAGCGCGACATAGCCGAAGTCTACAAGCAGCTTGTCTATTTGCAGGTGCCCATTGTCACACTCGAAGAAGGCATAATCACGGAGCTCCACGTCGGCCTGAAGGGAACCATGAACGCCATGTTCCTTCGAAGCCTCTCCGAAAAGACCCGCCGCGGCCAACGGGGTGTCGTCCGGAAAGGGCGAATGATCTCGCGGGCTCCTTTCGGCTACAGGAACGCCAACCGCATAGAAGGGTCCAAGGTGGAACGCGGCCTCCGCGAGATCGATCCCGACAAAGCCGCCATCGTACGCAGGATCTTCGACCTCTACGCCAAGGGCACCTCGGCCAAGGCAATAGCTGCACTTCTGACAGCGGAAGGCATCCCGACACCGCGTGGAGGCACGACATGGCGCCACCACACCCTCGTCGGCATGAACGCCCGCTCGGCCATACTGTCGAACCGCACCTATATCGGGGAGATCGTCTACGGCGCGACCCGGACAGTCCGCAACCCCACCACCGGCCGTCCGGTGTACCGTCCATGCACCGAAGAAGAACCGGAAACCAATATCGTCCCCGCGCTCCGCATCATCGACGACGAGACGTGGAACATCGTCCAGGACCGTATCCTCGCGACCTCCCGGCCCCGAAAGCCGCCGCCCGGACTGCCAGCGCTCCCGAAGGGCGCCAAACCCCTGACACCCGTTCTGCGATGCGCCCATTGCGGTGGAGGCATCAACTCACTCGCCAGGGACCGCTGGGCCTGCGTCGCCAGCCGCGCCCGGAAGGGGTGCCAGGCAAGAACCTTCGTGCTGCGAGACCTGGAGACCCTGGTCGCCAAACGCCTCGCGCAGTGGATAGGCCGGCGCACCAGATGGGACCGGGTTGTCGGCGAGGCCCTCGCCGCCCTCGCGCGCCGGCGCAGCGACCTGCAGGAACGGATCGATCTCAACCGGCAGCAGACGCACCGCATGGTCCAGGTCATCAAGGACGTCGAGGCCCCTCCGTCGATCGTCGCCGAGATCGCGGCTCTCGACCGCGAACATGCAATCCTGCTCGACGAGCTTTCGCAAGCGGAAGCAGCCCGGCTGCCGTCATCCCGAACCGAACACCTCAAACCCGCGCTGCTGGCGAAGGCCGGAGAACTGCGCGAAGACACGCAAAACACCCACCCTTACACACGGCTCAGAGCCGCCCACCGGCTATCCCGGCTGCTGGATGCCATAGAGCTTTCCGCAGGCGACGAACCGGGCAGGCCGAAACTGCGCATCCGCCCGAACGTCCTGGCGCTCCTCGACTGGACGAAAGCTTCCTTGCCGCCGGAATCCGGCCTGCAACCCGTCCCGAGCCCTACTCAGAAAGCGCACGCCTCAACACGCTCGACGGGTTGAACTTCACCCGCTTGCCGGCCGGGACCACGATCGGCTCGCCCGTCTGCGGATTGCGGGCCCGCGTCTGGGCATGATGGATCACCCTGAACGACCCCAATCCCCTGACCTGCAATCCCTCGTTTTCCACCAGCAGTTCCGTCTGCGATTCGACCACTGCCGTCACGATCCGCTGAGCCGCCACGTTCGAAATACCGAGCTTCTCCTGCACCCGAACCGCCAGAGCCCGCCTCGACGCCACCATCACCTTCTCCCGAGCACTTGCAAAGCCATTCCATAAACGGTGCCCGGCAACGCTGTCCAGCAGACAGGCCATTTGTCAAACAAAACCCCCCGCGAACGCGAGGGGCTTGCCACGACTTCCGAGCCAATATCAGTCTTCAGGCGGCGTCCATTCCTTCCCGGTTTCCTTCCGGAAACGCTCCCTGGCTTTCCCGCGCAGCTCGACGTAACAGTTCAGCTGTCCGACCATTGCCGTCGGCGCACTTCCCGACCCGCCGCTTGCATCGACGCTCCGTTCCATCGCCTTTACCCGCTCATCGAACACGCCCACCACACTGCCGAGCATCCCTTCCCTGTCCGCCTCGATCACCGCCCCGTCGGGAACGACGTTCTTCAGCATCAGGTCGAACATCTCATCGACCGCCGCGAGCTGATCCTCCGTCACGACCGCCGCCGACGACCGGCTTCCCTGCGTCATACCCCGATCCGCCATCCTTCATTTCCCTCCCGCTAAACCGCCACCCCACTAGAATCCAACGATTTCGAACCGTCAAGGTTTCCTCGACCCAACGGCGCATCGCGTCCACGCACTTTGTACCCGGTTTCTTGACTTCCAAATTCAACAGGATTCCCATCGTCTCTCAAAACCCTCTCAGGGAGCTGGACCGATGGCCGATCCATTCGACACCGAGACCTCGCGAGGCGACGATCCGCTCGACCGCCCCGACCTCGAAGACATCGACTACCACGAGGAATACGACCGGCCCGACTCCCTCGACCCTTCCGACCAGCAGGCCTCATCCCACACCAGTTTCATCATGGACGGCGCCAGGGTTCACGGCGTCACGCCCGGACAGGACGAGCACGACACCCGCGACATCTACGACGCCGACGACGCCACCGCCGGCATCGAAGCGATCGTCGATATCCTTGCCGGCCGTATCGCACCCGACAACTCACCCATTGCCAGCGACCGCGCCGAACTGCTCTGGGGCATGGTCCACGCCCTTGAATCCCAGTCCCGCAATCTCCAGTACCGGATCGACAACGACCTGAAGGAGCACGAGGACCTCCGCTATGCCGAGGGCGTCAGCGAGACCAGCGACGAAGCGCTGGCCAAGGTCCTGCATCGACTGGTCAACTACAACGACCGCGCTGACGCATTCACCAGGCTCCGGCGAGTTGCGGCAAGCCGTTACCGCCACCATACCGGCGAAGTCTGGCGCTCGCGCCGGCGCACCGACACCGCCGCCGCCTCGCCGCGCATCGACATGCGCGATTTCAAGAAATCCCGCGAATGGCGCAACCAGCATGACGGAATCCGCGTCGCCGTCACCGGAAGCCGCGAGGCTCCCTCCCCCGACTCCGTTCGCCAGGCCCTGGACGCTCTCCTGCGCACTCATGGCCGCGAGCTCGTCATCGTCCATGGCGGACACAAGATCGGGATCGACGCGATCGCTTCGGAATGGGCCCGGCAGAACGACGTCCGGACTGCCGTCTATCGTCCCGACTTCAAGGACGTCACCCCCTATATCGCCCTCGCGCGCCGAAATCGCCAGATGGTCAAGGACGGCCTGACCTCCGTTCTCTCCTTTTCTCCGGCCAGGGTCGCCCAATCCTCCGACGTGGTCGTTCAGGCCCGGAAGGGGAACATTCCTGTCGAGATCGTCCGCCCCGGCAGCACCCAGACGCAGCGCCTCGCCTCGTCGACCGACTCCCTCGCCGCCTACCGGCCCGACCCTACCGCTGCCCGCCAGCGGTCCGAACCCGAACCGGCCGCCGAGCAGGACGAGCTGCGCAACACGCGCCAGGCCCGCCCGAACACATATTTCGACCAGGACGAAACCACCCGCGCCCTCAGGGACACGGTGCGCATTCTCGTCGACCGGATCACGCCCGACGGCTACCAGTTCGAGGACCAGCGCGAGGGGCTGCTCTGGGGCTTCGTCAACGTCTTCAACGAACAGACCCGGCGCCTCGACCGCGCCATCGCCGCGGTGAACCGCGACACCGAGATCGCCCCGACCGACAAGGAGGCCGCGCGCGAAGCCCTCGTGGAACGCAAGCATGTCTTCGAGGAGCTTCATTCCGCTGCATGCGCCCTCTATTTCGACGAGACGCGGCGCGTCTGGGACACGAAGGCGCGCGACAAGCTTCCTCCCGTCACATCCACCAAGCTCGAATTCGAAGCCTTCGTGAAGAACCGCGAACGCACGCTTCATGCAGCCCAGGCTCCCGAAGGCGCCGTCGTCATCGTCCACGGCGACAAGATCGAAGGGAAGCCCGAACTCTTCCACTACGAACAGCTCTCCCAGCAACTCAACGCTATCCGCGAGAAGCACGGCGAGATCATCGTCGCCCACGGCGCCTACAGCCAGGGCGTCGACAAGCTCACCGCGATGTGGTGCGAAAACAACGGCGTCAGCCAGATCCAGTGCCCGCCGAAATACGCGCGCTACAAGAACTCCAACAACCCGGCCGCCCGCGCCGCGTTCGAGCGCAACCGCGAAATGTTCACCATGCCGAATGTCCGCGAGCTCGTCATATTCGGCGAGGCCGCCAGCGGCACCGCAGCCAACATGCTGGAGCTCGCCGAAAAAGCGAACCAGCAGGTCGCCCGGGACGCCCAATGGAACGCCCGGCAGGATGCCGGTCCGCGAGCCGACGCCGCGCCTGCCCTCATCGACATCACGCGGACCCGCTTCGACCCCGCCCTGCCGGAGCGCACCGAGATCAACGACCGCTATGTCGAGTTGCTGGAAGCAGCCGAGCAAAAGCCCCGGCTCATCCCGTACCAGGAGAACTTCGAGGAATTCCACGCTCTGGTCTCCCAGGCCATCTCCTCCCAGAACCAACCGCCTGCCTATACCCGCAAGCTCATCGACCTCGACAAGCGCCTGACGGCCGACGTCAAGTGCGCAGCGGAGATCCGGGACGTTCAGAGCGCCATCGTCGATCTCAGCAACCAGCTCGGCCATTTCAACGGCGCCGTCCGGAACGCCGAACCCGGGTTCGCCGAGTCCACCCCCCACTACGACGCCTTCGTCGACGACTGCACCCGCTGTCTCGAGCAATGGAACGCCCTTCAGGCCAACCCCGACATGCAGCCCCACCTGGAGCATCTCAACCAGCCCTTCCTGGACAGCCGCGTCGAAGGCCTGTCCGCGCATGCCCGCTATACCCCGCCGGCACAAACCGCAGCGCCGGAACTCGCAGAGGGTCCGCCGGCGCACGCGCAGCACCCCATCGTCAGCGAATATCGCCAGCTGCTCGAGCAGGCGAACAACAAGCCCGAGCTGCTTGCCTACCAGCCCACCTTCCAGGAGTTCCGCGAAACGGTCCGCCGGGCCAGGGACGACGCCAACGAACATCCCGACATGGTCAAGGCCCTGGACCGGCTCTCAGCCACCCTGAACCTCAGCGACACCAACCGCTCGTATGCCAACACCCTTGCCAGGCGGCTGGTCGAGTCCACCAAGCAGGCCTTCGCCCTTGAGACATGGGCCGCCGACCAGCCCGGCCGCAAGATCCAGGACTCCGACCAATTCGAGGCCTGGAGAAAGTCCACCGACACTCTCCTCGACGAACACCGCGCGATGAGCCGCGACCGCAGCCTGGCTCCGCACCTGAACGACCGCGAGGAGGTCCGGACCTTCTTCGACCGTCGCATCTCCTACATCTGCGAGGAACGCTTCGCCGCGCTGCCCAAGACGGACCCTACCCAGCAAAGGGCCCAGCAAGCCCAGAAAACCCGGGAAGCCGAGCAAGAGCAGAGCATGGGGATGAGCATGTAGACCCGCGCACACAGCGCGCCTCCCATGCTGCCAACATCTGACCCCCGGGCCCGCGCCACACCCGACCCGGGCGCCATTCGACACCACCCGGCCAGCCATGCCCGACTACACCACCGGCGATATCTTCACCTCAGGCTGCCAGGCGATCGTGAACCCGGTAAACTGCGTCGGCGTCATGGGCGCCGGGCTCGCCCTGCAGTTCAAGCGCCGGTTCCCGGACAACTTCACATCCTACGCCGACGCCTGCCGCGCCGGTTCCCTCGCGCCCGGCCGCATGCATGTCTTCGACACCGGCGCCGAGCACCCGCGTTACATCGTCAACTTCCCCACCAAGCGCCACTGGCGCGACCCCAGCCGGCTCGACGACATCGCCCGGGGACTGGATGCGCTCGACCGCGTCATCTCCGAACACGGCATCCGGTCCATCGCGATCCCGCCCCTCGGCTCCGGTCTCGGAGGGCTCGCCTGGGATGAAGTACGCCCTCTCATCGCGGACCGGCTTGCCCATCGCGAGGATCTCGAACTCATTGTCTACGAGCCGCACCGTTCGATGACGAAATCCGGGCTGTCAACGCCGTCTCCCTCTACCCTCCTCTGGGCCGGCATCGGCGCCCGCAAGACGCCCCAAACCGTCCTTCAGGACATGACCGCCCTTTCCCGGTCCCTGGCCGAGGCCGGCTGGCATCTTTCGTCCGGAGGCGCGCACGGCGCCGACTCCGCTTTCGCCTCCGGCACTCCTGCCGCCCAACGCACAGTCTGGCTGCCCTGGCGTGGCTACAACGACCTCTCAGGTCCCGATTGCCACGTCCCCTCCCGCGAGCGAATGCAGCAATGCCTCGCAATAGCCGAACGCCTCCATCCCGCATGGCACAAATGCTCCCAGGGCGCCCAAAAGCTTCACGCCCGCAACGTCGCCATTCTTCTCGGACCCAGCCTGGATCGACCGGTAGACGCTGTCGTCTGCTTCACCGAAAACGGCGCGATATCGGGCGGAACCGGCATGGGCCTGCGGATCGCGGCCGAACATGGCATCCCCGTCTTCAACCTCGGCTCCATGACCATGCACGCGGCATGGGACGGGCTTCAGCAGCTTCGCCATACTCTCGCCGCCACCCACACCGACATGGCGAAAACCGCTGCGACCCTCGTTCCCACCGATCCAAAGTCCATGGCCCGGGTCGTGCACCTTCGCGACGCGCCGCCCGACGCCATCCGCATCGATCGCCGGACCCAGTGGGGCAATCCCTTCCGGATAGGACCCGACGGCACCAGAGAAGAGGTAATCGCCAAATACCGCGACGACCTCTGGAAACGCATCCACGCAGGCAACATCGATCTGGCCGAACTTGCCTCCCTCAACGGAAAGAGCCTGGCTTGCCACTGCGCCCCCCTACCATGTCACGGCGATGCCCTCGCCGAGGCCGCAGCATGGGTCGTCGCCAACAAGCACCAGACCACCGAGACCAACCTCGCCACAGCTTCAGCACCGTTGCCGTCGTCTGCTTCCCTGCAGACATCCGCGCGCACCTACCAGGCAGCCGAAGCCTGCGTCTTCCGTTTCACCAAGGCGGACTGGGGCGTCTTCAGCAACTTCGCTTCCCTGCCAAACCCTGTCTCCGCAGCCGGGCAAACCTGGCCCACATCCGAGCACCTGTACCAAGCCGCCAAGTTCCGTCTGTCCCCGCACGTGCAGCATCAGATCGCCGCAGCCCCCTCCGCCCGCGACGCCGCCAAACTCGGCCGCAGCCGAACCAACAAGCCCGACGGCGACTGGATACCCCGGCGCACCGACGCCATGCGCTGGGTCATCCGGATGAAGCGAGAGGCGAACCCCGAGCTCATCGACTCCGCCCTTGAACGCACCGGCGACAGACCGATCGTCGAATACTCCGGACATGACACCTTCTGGGGAGCTAAACCCGACGGCGCCAGTCTCGTCGGCCGCAACGTCCTCGGCCGCCTCTGGATGGAACTCCGCGAGCAGATTCGCGACGGCGATCCCCGTGCCCGGGCCGCGGCATGGGACAACCCCCTCACGCCCCTCGCCGTTGCCCCCACCGACCCTGCACAGGACGAACGCAACCTCATAAACCGGACCTATCGCGCCCTGCTCGCCGCGTCGAACAACGACCCGCACCTCATCCCCTACCAGGACGATTTCGACGACTTCCGCTCCATCCTTTCCGGCGCCATCGAAACCGAAGGCCAGCCGCCGCCATATATGGAAAAGCTGCGCGAACTCGACCGCCGCCTGCAGGCCGATATCGAGCGCAAGGAGACGCTCACCGCAATCCAGCGAGACACCATCGACCTCAACGCCCAGCTCTCCTGGCTCAACCGGGCCGCAGAGGCCTCGAACAGCACCGCGATCTTCGATCTCCCCGACTACCCCGCTTTCGTCCAGGACGCCGCCAAATGCCTCGACCGCTGGACCGCATTCCAGGCCGACCCCGAAACCCGCCCGCATATCGAACGCCTCAATGACAAGGTTCTCGACACCCGTGTCTGTCTGCTGTCCATGCACGTCCCTTCACCCGAACCCGCAATGACCCCGAGGACCGCCGATCGCCACGATATTTCGTCCCCTTCGCAACACCCGATCGTCCGGGAATACGCCGCGCTGCTCCAGCAAGCTCACAACAAGCCCGAGCTGCTCGTCTACCAGCCGGCCTTCCACGCACTCCGGGAAAACGTCCACCGCGCCAGGAACGACCCCGCCCAGCATCCCGACATGGCCGAGGCGCTCGGACGTCTCTCCGCCCAGCTCGAACGAAGCCACGAAGCCCGGGCGACCGTCGCGACCCTCAGACGCCGGCTCACCGAGTCAGCCAACGAAGCGCTGGACATCGACAGCTGGGCCGCAGAGCAGGGCAACAAGACCGTCCACGACTCGCCCCGCTACGACGCCTGGCGAACCAATGCCGACGCCCTCATCGACGAATACCGATCAATGGCGCGCGACAGCACCCTGGCGCCGCATGTCAACGACCGCGAGGAAGCCCGCCAATTCCTGCAGCGCCGCGTCGCATTTCTCTCCGACGACCGCTTCGCCCGCATTCCCATGCTGCAGTCCTCCGAAGAAGAAGCCCTGCACATGGCCCGCGCCGAGGACCTCGAACAGGGCATGAGCATGAGCATGTAGACTGCCACCCATGCCCCAGGAACGCCTCTCTCCCCAGGAACTTTCCAGAATGCTGGCCCAGCAGACCGAGAGCGTCTGCCGCCACTATCTCCCCGCCGGCAAGAAATCCGGCAACAGCTGGGTCGTCGGCAACCTCTTCAACGAGCCAGGGCGCTCCCTCACCGTCTGCATCAAGGGAGAAGCGAGAAAGCTCGGCCGCTGGACCGACCATTCCACCCAGGAATACGGCGATCTTCTCGACCTGATCCGCATCAACCGCGGTCACGCGAGCCTCGGCCCGGCCATGGCCGAGGCCCGCCATTTTCTCGGCATCGCCAACCACGCCCCGACCCGCGCCGCAAGGCCGAATGGCGCCCGCCCGGCGCCCCCCGCACCGCCGCCCGACGAAAAGACAACCGATCCGCCCGCTACCCCGTCCGAGCACAGCTCCCGACTGCTATGGGACCGCTGCCAGTCCCTTCCCGGCACCCTCGGCGAACTCTACCTCCACTCCCGGTCCATCGACGACGCCGACCACCCCGCGCTCCGCTTCGACAAGGCGCTGCAATACCGCGAAGACACCCACATATCCCACTGGCCGGCCATCGTCGCCGCGCTAACCGACCTCGACGACCATGTCCTCGCCGTTCACCGGACCTGGCTCGAACCCGGGGGCCTCCGCAAGGCCGACCTCCCGTCGCCCCGCAAGATGCTCGGCTACTCGAAGGGCGCCGGCGTCCGGTTCCGGAACAACCTGCTTCCCGACTGCGACATCGTCATCGGCGAAGGCATCGAGACCGTCCTTTCCATCCTCCAGGCGCTCCTGGAATCCGCCGGCATCGCCACCCTTTCCGCGACCCTCATGCCGCGCATCCTCGTTCCGCCCACCAACGGCCGCATTCTCATCGCCGCAGACCGCGATCCCGCCGGCTACGCCGCCGCCCTGAAACTCAAGAGCCGCCTCGAAGCCGAGAAGCGAACCGCCGAACTCATCCTGCCAAAGGATGCCGACTTCAACGACGACCTCGTGTCACTCGGCCCCGACGCCCTGTTCGCCCATATCAGCGTCCAGCTCCGCCAATCGTCCAGAGCGCTACCGACGGCCCGACCGCACGAACCCCCACCCACTCCAACGTCCGAGCCCGTCCTCGCTCTCGCACCCACCGTGCCGTCCATCGACACCGCCGACTACCATCTCATTCCCCTGCAGGACATCGACCGCTCGAACCTCATGAAGGTCACGGCCTTCCAGGGCATCCCGCGACCGCACCAGGTACTTGCAGCGGCTTCCGCCTATGCCGATATCGCGCGGATCGCCGCCGACCGGTCGGGTATAACCAGGGTTCTGATCCTTCCCGCCAGCTACATGGCCGCCCCACTCGAGCGCGCCCTTCGCCGACACAATCTCGAACCCGTCCACCCCTATATCGAGACCGTCTACACCCGCCACGACGACGGCAACGTCTCGACCGCCAAACAGGTAACAGGCCTTATTCCGGCGCTTCCCACCGAAGACAACCCACCCACCGACAGCGAATTCTGAAGGCTCAGTGGAGCAGGGAAGGCGCGATCCGCAGCCGGAGAGCCGGCGCGGGCGCCCTCTTCCTGCATCCATGGAGCCATTCGTGAACGCACCCGCTTCCCAGCCCGACCTTCGGGCCATCCCCCTTGCCTGCCTCGTCCTCGCCCCAGAGAACGTCCGGGCGACTCCGCCGAGCCCGGCCGACCAGGCCCAGCTCACCGCCTCGATCAAGGCACACGGCCTCCTCGAAAGCCTTGTCGTGCGTCACGAAGACGACGCCGGCGACGGAACGGACCGGTTCGCCGTCGTAGCAGGGGGCCGCCGCCTCGCAGCGCTCAACCTGCTTGCCGACGACGGCGCCATTTCCACCACCCACCCCGTCCCGTGCCAGGTCGTCTCGAACGACAACACGGCCGAACTCTCGCTCGCCGAGAACGTCATGCGCATCCCGATGCACCCGGCCGACCAGGTCGTCGCGTTCAAGGCTCTCGCCGACACCGGCTCCACCTCCTCCGCGATCGCGGCCCGCTTCGGCGTCACCGAACGTCTCGTCGAACAGCGCCTGCGCCTCGGCAACGCCGCCCCGCAGCTGCTCGACGCCTATCGGGCCGACCGGTTCGACCTCGCCGTGCTGCAGGCCTTCGCGATCACCACCGACCACGAGCAGCAGCTTGCGGCCTGGAACCAGGTTGCCAACCAGGGCTACCGCGTCACCGCCTGGCAGGTGAAACGCATCCTCACCGAAGACCCCGTGCCCGCCAACATCTCCATCGCCCGCTTCGTCGGCGTAGACACCTATGAGAGCGCCGGGGGCGCCGTCTTGCGGGACCTCTTCGCCGACCAGCACGAAAACGGGGTCTGGCTCGAGGACCGCACCCTCCTCGCCGAACTCGCAACCACGAAGCTCCGCACCGTCGCAGACGAACTCGCCCAGCGCTGGAAATGGGCCGAGGCCGTCCTCGACACCGACTGGAGCACCACCGCGCAATACGGTCGCGTCCACCCCGTCCCCTCCGAAGCGACGGACGAGGAAGCGACGGAAATGCAGCGCATCGAGGCCCGCCAGCACGAGCTCGCCGACCTCGACGACGACCAGTGGACCGAAGAGCTCATCGATGAAGCCGAGACCCTCGAGGCCCGCTATATCGCCATCGAGGCCACTATCGAGGCCCGCGCTTTCTTCCGCCCCGAAGACATGGCGATTGCCGGATGCATCGCATCGATCTCCCGCGACGGCACCCTTGAGGTCATTCGGGGCCTCGTGCGCACCGAGGACATTCCCGCCGACCGCGCCGCCAGCAATTCCGCCGATCCGGACCAGCCCCCCGTCACCACACCCGCGGGCTCCACCCCGGTCACCACCCCGGCTGCCGCACCACCCGACAAGGCCGCGCAGGCCCGGAAAGACGCCGGCGTCGGCATCGGCCTCGGCGACGACCTGCGCGCGATCCGCAACACGCAGGTCAAGCTGCACCTCTCCGGCAACTTCGACGCCGCCTTCGACCTCCTCCTCTTTCAGATGGCGCGAGCCGTCTTCACCCAGGCCTACCAGCCCGACTCCCTCGACATCGCTTTCCGGCCGACCGCCGACCGGCCTTTCGTGCGCGGCAACGACGACGATTTCGCGGACTGGAACCCCGCCGAAGCGCAGCTCGACGACGTCTCCCATCTCCGTTTCGACTGGATGGAGCTCGACGACGACGGCGAAGCCTTCGCAGCCATGCAGGCCCTCGCCGACAGCGACAAGCAGGCCCTCTTCGCGGCTGCCGTCGCGCGCACGGTCAAGGGGCAGCTCGCCTTCGAGCATCAGGCCCGCCCCGAGCTCGAAGCAACCGTCGCCCGGCTCGATATCGATTTCGCCGCCGCCACCCGCCCGACGGCCGACATGTACTGGTCCCGCATCCCGAAGAAGCGGATCCTCGACATTGCCCGAGCCACGGTCGGTCCCGACTGGGCAACCGGCCACGGCAAGTTCAAGAAGCCCGAACTCGCCAGGGCGATGGAAACCGCCTTCGCCGCAGGCGACACACCCCTCGGCGTAACCCCGGAGGCGCACAGCGCAGCACTGGCCTGGGCACTTCCCGGCTTCCGCCCCTACGACGACGGCGCACTGCCGGACCCCCTGAACGACGAACCCGGACCGGAGACCCGGAGCAGCTCCCCTGCCAAACCGGCTGACCCCCGGCCCGATAGCCCTCCGGCCGAGCGCACGACCGCCGCGGACCACGAACCGTCCCCGCAGCCCGCCGACCCTGCGCACGACCGCAACGGCAGCGAGACCAACGACGTCATGGCCGCCATCGACGCCATGAACCAGGTCCCCACCGCGGACGGAAGTCCCCGCGTCATCTTCGCGACGATCGCCGAACCGGCCGGCGCGAACGACGACGACCTCCCCGAGTTTCTCCGCAACGCCTGACCGCTGTCCTACCGTCTTCCCCGCGCCCCGCCGGCATACCGCCGCGCGGGGCGCACGTCCCCCAGCCCCAACGGAGCCGTCCATGATTTGCCCCAACACTGCCTTCGGCGCCCCGATCCGCGCCCGAATCCACGACAGCGCGATCAAGCGCGTCACACGTTTCTTCTCGTCCAGCCTCTCCGACATCTTCGCAGAGACATTCCAGAACGCCCGACGCGCCGGCGCCAACCGGGTCTGCATCACCGTCGCTCCGGACCGGCAGCGCAGCATCGTCACCATCACCGATGACGGCGCCGGCATTCCCGACCCCGCGGTCCTGCTTTCCTTCGGTGAAAACGGCTGGTCACCCGACCTCGTCCGCTCCGAGGACGCCGCCGGCATGGGCTTCATCGCGCTCGCCCGCCGCGGCTGCACCGTCCGGTCCCGCCCTCGCTCCGCGAACGGCCACCAATTCCCCGGCTGGACCGTCTCCCTCGACCCCGAGCATTTCACCGGCGACGCCGACGCCCTCGTCAACCGCGACGACCAGGCCCCCTGGCCGCATGGCACCGCCGTCTCCTTCATGTCCGACGACAGCCCCCACGCCATCCGCAACACCGTCACCCTCGCCGCGCGCTACTTCCCCGTTCGCGTTCACCTTGCCGGCCTCCCCGACTCCCCCGACGACGGCGAGGAAATCGAGCGGCGCCCGTTCCTGGACGGCTCAATCCACTCCGAGCGCTGGCAGGGCATCACGCTCGGCGTCTTCCGCAACAGGCGCCGCTCTTTCAGCGATCCGGACATCAACTTCCACGGCGTCACGGTCTCCGCAGGCCTTCCCGATATTGCAGCGGCCAACGACGACAGCTGGTCCGTCCTCGCCGACATCCAGGACTGCCCCAGGCTCGAACTCGTCCTCCCTGCCCGCCGTGAAGTCGTCCATACCCCGTTTCTGGACGAGCTGCGCCAGGCCGCACGCCTCTGCATCTACCGCGCCATGGCCCGCCATCCCCATCCCGACCCCGCATTCGCCGACTGGCAACGCGCCCGTTCCGCCGGCATCCGCATACCGCCTGCCAGGCCACGCCTGCGGCCCTGGAAGCCCGGTATCGCCGACCCCAATGCCGGAGGGCAGATCCCCAACCGGACCGACGCCCCGAGCAGCGCCCTCCTCATGGCCTTCCACCCCGACCCGCCCGAAGCCCAGATGCTCTACCGCGCTCTCTGCCATGCCGACATGTCCCACCAGGTCTTCGAGACCGAAAACCGCCTCGAAGGCTACGACTGGTACGACAAGCTCGACAGGATCACGGCAACCCCCGCCGAGGCGCTTCACCAGGGATCCTCCACCCCGATCACGGACTCCAACGCCGTCACTTTCGACGGCGAGCCCGTACTCGTCCCCGACCGCCCCGAAGACATCCTTGTCACGCTCCGCATCCACCACCCTGAGCGAGCGGACCGCTCCTTCACCATGGCGGCCGATCTTGCATTCCCCGGCGAACCCTACGCGTCGATCGACGAAGTCCAGCCCGTCGTCACCCGGGACAGCGGGCTCGAACCGCAGGAACTCGCCCAACTCATCTACTCGGCATACTTCTCCCCCTCCGAAGACTGGGAGGCCGATTCCTGGGAAACCCAGTCCGACCAGTTCATGCAAGACGCAATGACGCTCGCGACCGAGCTGCTCTGCGGCAAGCACGAAGCCGTGCGCCACGCCCTCATCCAGGCCGCCAACCGCGATCTTCGCTGGATCGTTCCACCCGACGCCACCGCGACCGTCACCATCCGCGGCCGCGACGTCACCGTCTCCCTCGACACCGGCAAGGAGGCCGCGTAATGCCACGCCCCTTCACCGTCCAATGCTCGTACCCGGCCTTCCACACCTGCATCGTCCACGTCGAGGCCGACGACATCGGCGAGGCGCTCGAAAAAGCCCTCGCCGAAGCCGACCGCGACGATTCCTGGACCGACACCGGCCACTGCGGCGACATATACATCTACGCCGCCGCCGAAGGCGCCGTCGATGACCCGGCCGACCCCCGGATCACCATCGACATTCCCGAACGCTTCACGGAATACGGCCAGCTCACCCGGGCCCGGAACGCCGCCGCCATGGGCTCCGACCCGCCCTGCGATCCCTGATCCCGCCTTCCCTCGCGCCTCCAGGAACGCCTTGACCCCGCCTGCATCCTGACTTACCCGTCAACCCGATCCCGGAACCTTCCAGGGAGACCTGACCATGACAGCCGCATTCGACACCCTGGCGGCTGCACAGCACATGGAAGACGCCGGCATGGATCGCAAACATGCCGAAGCCATCGCAACAGCTATTCGCTCCGGTCAGGGAGAACTTGCGACCAAGGCTGGCCTCGACGCCGCCACCGGCCGGCTCGACACCCGAATAAATGCCTTGCAATGGATCTTCGGCACAAACCTGGCAATCAGCCTCGCCACCCTTGCCACCGTCCTCGCGACAGCATTCCGCGCCTGATCCAACCCGGAATCGACACACCCCGCTCCAACCCTCCCAGCCCGCTCTACACGATCAGGCCCCGCGTCGGCACCTGCCGCGCGGGGCCTTCCAATTCGACGGCCTACCCGGCCGAACCTGCCCCGAAGGGTGAGCCGAGCGCCTTTCCTTCGGGTCGCAACCAGGCCGCCCCACAATCGCGAACCCTCCCCACCCCTGCCAGGACGCCTCCAATGCTCCAACTCCACGAAGCAGCCCACTTTCCACCGACCTCGCTCCGCCCTCCCCAAGCCGCTTCTCCCCTGCCGACCATCTCCACCCCCAGCCGGGAATGCCAGCTCCTCGCCTCCCTGCTTTCCGGTTTCCTCGATCCCCTGCGTTCCCTTGAAGCCGCCCAGGCCCTTCTCGACAGTTTCGGCACCGCCGCCTCGGTTCTTTCGGCATCCCCTCACCGCCTCCGCTCGATCCCCGGCCTCGACCGGGCCGGAGTCATCGCGATCAAGACCGCCGAGGCCCTCTCCATCCTCCATGCCGAAGCCGGCCTGCCCGACCAGCTCAATCCCGTCCTCGACAACTACGACCGCGTCATCAAGTTCTGCCGCTCCCGCCTCGGCCACAAACCGCGCGAGGAACTCCACATCCTCTTCCTCAACAAGCGCAACCGCCTTATCCGCGCCGAGACCCACCAACACGGCACGATCGACCACACGCCGGCATACCCCCGCGAAATCTGCCGGCGCGCGATCGAGCTCGACGCCGCCGCCCTCATCCTCTGCCACAACCATCCCAGCCAGGACCCCACTCCCTCCCGAGCCGATATCGACATGACCACCAGGATCACCGCCGCCGCGGCAACCCTCGGTATATCCGTCCTCGACCACATCATCGTCGCCGGACCCAACTCGATCAGCTTCAAGGCCAAGGGCCACATCTAGTTTCCGCTCGATACTTCCCGCATCTCAACACAGGGAAACGACGCAATGATCTGCGATCACCGATGGCACATCACCCTTGATGCAGCCAACACCCAGGAGAGGGTCTGCCGCGACTGCGGCCGCACCGAAAAGCGCTGGAACCTCAGCGACGTCCGTGCACGCAGCCCACACGCCTGGAGCCCCTGGAAAGGCACCCTGCGAAACAGAAACACCCTTGAAGCGCGCAAATACGACGACGCCCTTCGAGCCAGCCTCATCCCGAAGGAGTAGCTCAGCACTTCCAGGCGCACGCCCAACAGGGCGCGGGCGCACCGCGCCTCCGACACCCCTCCAACCGCCTGGAACCTCCCATGGACCTTGTCACCCCCGAGATCCGCGAACAGCTGATCGCAAACGGCCGCAACCCTGACGGCAACCACGTCCCCGCCGTCAAATGGTTCAACCCGGTCGGCGCCGCCACATGGCTGATTACCGACGCCGACCCCGAGGACCCCGATATCCATTTCGGCCTGGCCGACCTCGGATTCGGATGCCCCGAACTCGGCTCAGTACGGCTGAGCGAGCTTCAGAACTACGAGGGCCCCTTCGGCCTCGGTATCGAGCGCGACCTCTTCTTCACGGGCCGCCACCCGATATCCGTATATGCCAAGGCTGCCCGCGACGCCGGCCGCATAGTCGAATCCGGCCCCGAGCTCGACGCCGCCGCCAAACCCTCCGCCTGAACTCCCCACCCTGTCGCCCGTGCATCCGCGCACGGGCGATCCCTTCCTTCTCTCCCCATCCAACCGGAGGCATTTCCATGCAGCTCGTCGACAATTTCGCGGGCGGAGGCGGCGCCTCTCTCGGCATCGAGCAGGCACTCGGCAGACCCGTCGACATCGCCGTCAACCATGACGCCGAAGCCGTCGCCATGCACCGCGCCAACCACCCGCGCACCGCCCACTACCTTCAGGAAGTCTGGAACGTCGATCCGGCAGCGATCGCACGCCGAGGCCCCATCTCGCTTGCCTGGTTCAGCCCCGACTGCACTCACCACAGCAAGGCCAAGGGTTCCGCTCCCATACGCCGTGAGGGACTGCGGAGCCGGGACCTTGCATGGGTCGTCATCCGATGGGCCCGCGAAGCGCAACCGGCAGTCATCATGCTCGAAAACGTCGAGGAATTCGCCAACTGGGGCCCCCTCGTCGCCGGCCGCCCCGACAAGACGCGCGCCGGCCAGACATTCCGCCACTGGATCCAGGCGCTCCGCGATGCCGGGTATGACGTGGAATGGCGCGAGCTGCGCGCCTGCGATTACGGCGCCCCCACCTTCCGCAAGCGCCTCTTCGTCATCGCACGCCGCGACGGCCTCCCGATCGCCTGGCCCGACCCGACCCACGGACCCGGGCGCAATCCCTACCGCACCGCCGCCGAATGCATCGACTGGAACCTGCCGGTCCACTCGATCTTCCTCAGCACCGCCGAAGGCCGCAAAGCCGGCGTCCGCCGGCCGCTTGCCGACAATACCCTCTCCCGCATCGCCCGAGGCCTTCGCCGCTACGTCATCGAGGCCGACAGGCCCTTCATCGTCCCCGTCACCCATGCCGGAGACCGGCGCATCTACTCGATCGACGACCCGGTCCGCACCGTTACCGCCGCCAGGCGCGGGGAACTCGCGCTCGTCACCGCCCACATGGCCCAGCACAATACCGGCATGACAGGCCACGCCTGCGCCGAGCCCCTCAGCACCATCGTCGGCCGCGGCTGCAACCAGAACCTCGTCACCTGCCTGCTTACCCGCGAGTTCGGAGGAAGCACCGGCCAGACCATCGACCGTCCGGCTGCCACCGTCATGCCGCGAGGCGGCGGAAAGACCGGACTGGTTGCCGCCAGCCTTTCGCACCTCCATGGCAGCAACACCAATGGCGGCGACGGCGACCTCCGCCGTCCCATGAACGCCATCCTGGCCGGAGGACAGCACAAGGCCCTCCTTGCCGCCTTCCTCACCAAGTATTACGGCACCAATGTCGGGTCCCCGCTCCACGACCCTTGCCCGACCGCGACCGCCCGCGCCCGTTTCGGCCTCGTCACCGTCGACTCCCAGGACTACACGATCAACGACATCGGCATGCGGATGCTGGCCGCGCGCGAGCTCTTCCGCGCCCAGGGCTTCCCGGACGACTATCGCATCCAGGCCCTCGTGTCCGGCAAGATGCTGACCAAGGAAGCCCAGATCCGCATGTGCGGGAACTCCGTGTGCCCGCAAATGGCGCGCGCCCTCGTCACGGCCAACGTCCTCCGGTCTTCCCTGCCGCTCGCAGCCTGACCTCCCCCGGGCGGCGCCGGCCGCGCAAACTCCCGACCCGAAGGTAGAGCCAAGCCCTTTTCCGGGCCCATAGACGACCGGCGAGAGGCCCACGGGCCCCGGCGTCATTATCCTCTCCACTTCCGGGAAATACTCCATGATCGACGCCCAGCCAGCGCCCGCCGCCTCCCCGCACACCCCTCTTCCCGCCTCTGGCGGCATCGCCAACTCCCGCTCCGAACGCGCCGCCGCAATCTTCTCCGCGGCCCAGCGCCTCGTCCCGAATCTTGCCTCCGGCCGGGCTCTCGACGCTCCCACCCTGCGCATCGTCATGACCGATGCCTTCGGCGCGTCAGACAGCGACGGCGCCTGGCTCTGGAAGGACGCCTACGAAGCCGCCGAAGCCGCTGTCATCATCTTCCTCCACCGATACGCCCGGGCACTTCAACAGCGCGCCGCCGCCGAAGGCCCCGGCAAGATGCTCTCCATGCTCGAAGCGCTTGCCGCCCTCGAGCCGTCCCATTCACGGCGCTCCGAGGACCAGGTCCGCCTGCAGCAGTTCTCCACCCCGCTGCCGCTTGCCTACGCGACCGTCAAGGCCGCCCACATCTCGCCCGACGATATCGTTCTCGAACCCTCCGCCGGCACCGGAATGCTGGCCGTCATGGCCCGGATGAGCATGGGCGACAACGCAGGGTCCCACCTGCACCTCAACGAGATCGGCGCCACCCGGGCCGCCCTTCTGCGCCTTCTCTTCCCCGACCTTCCGGTCAACGCCGTCAACGCCGAAACCATTGCCGACCGGCTGCCCGGGATCCGGCCGACCGTCGTCGTCATGAACCCGCCCTTCTCCGCCACCCCCGCCGGCTCGCCCACCACCCCCCCGCCATTCTCGGCCACTCCCGGCGTCTCGACAACCAGCCACCAGGCAGACCTGCGCCATGTCCGGTCCGCATTCTCCATGCTCCCCTCCGGAGGCCGCCTGGCTGCAATAACCTCCGCCCATTGCACCCCCGGAGACCGCGCCTGGCAGAAAGCCTTCGATAACGCCGATCCCCCCGCCCGCGTCCTCTTCACCAGCATCGTCGACGGCCGCGTCTACGCCCGGCGCGGAACCAGCTTCGACACCCGCCTCACCGTCCTCGAGCGCAGCGACCAGCCTTCCCTTCCTGTCGACCCCGCAGCCCGCGCCCGGTCCGCCGCCGAACTCCACGACGCCTGCATGGCCACCATCCCCGCTCGCCTTCCCATCGTCACCGCATCGCCGCGTCCGACCCTCGGCGCCGACCTCTTCGGCCACTCCCTCTCCCCGGCTCCTGCGTCCAACCCCGACTCCACCAATTCCGACAACGACAACGAGCCTGCCTCGCGCTGGGGCCCTGTCGCACCATTGGCCATCGCCGGTCCCGCAGCCGACCCCAACACCGAATCCGGCAACAACGACGCTTCTGGCGCCTACGAACCCTGGCGTCCCGGTCCCATCCGCATTCCGGGTGCTGCACCCCATCCCACGCCCCTGGTCCAGTCATCCGCCATGGCCGCGGTTCCCCACCCTCTCACCGCCCACCGCCCGCTTCTGCCAACCCGCATCGTCTCCGAAGGCCTGCTGTCCGACGCCCAGCTCGAGAGCATCGTGCTTGCGGGCGAAGCGCACTCCCGCAACCTCCCCACCTGGTTCCGCATCGGCTCCGGCTGGGAAACCGTCCATCTCTGGTCCACCGACGACAACGCCAATGCCGTCCCGGAAGGCCATCCAGCAACCATCGCCGACTCCGACGAGACCTTCTCCGACCCGGTCCAGTTCCGGCGCGGCTGGATGCTCGGCGACGGCACCGGATGCGGCAAGGGCCGCGAAGTCGCCGCGATCATCCTCGACAACTGGCTGAACGACCGCACCCGCGCCCTCTGGCTCTCGGAATCCGACAAGCTTGTCGAAGACGCCCGCCGCGACTGGACCTCTATCGGCGGCCGCGAGAGCGACGTCGTCCCCGTCTCCAGATACCGCCAGGGCGCCCCTGTCCAGCTCAAGGACGCCGTTCTCTTCTCCACCTACGCCACCCTCCGCTCACCCTCCCGCCAGGGCAAGCGCTCCCGCCTGGAACAGATCGTCGAATGGCTCGCCGGCAGCCTCGACGAAGCGGACCGCCACGCCTTCGACGGCGTCATCGTCTTCGACGAGTCCCACGCAATGGCCAACGCCGCCGGCGCCAAGAGCAATCGCGGCGCCGTCAAGCCATCCCAGCAGGGCAGGGCAGGCCTTCGCCTGCAGAACGCGCTCCCGAACGCCCGCATCGTCTATGTCTCCGCCACCGGCGCCAGCACCGTCCCGGGCCTGGCCTATGCGTTCCGCCTCGGACTCTGGGCCGCCGGCGAAACCCCCTTCGCCGAACGCACCGAGTTCGTCGCCGCCATGGAGGCCGGAGGCGTCGCCGCAATGGAAGTCGTCGCACGCGACCTCAAGGCTCTCGGCCTCTACCAGGCTCGCGCTCTCAGCTACGCCGGCGTCGAGGTCGATATCCTCGAACACCCGCTCACCCCGGAGCAGCACCGCATCTACGATTCCTACGCCGACGTCTTCTACATCATCCACAACAACCTGCAGGACGCACTTCGCGAGAGCGGCATCATGCAGGGCGACGACACCCTCAACCGCAACGCGAAGTCCGCGGCCCTCTCCGCCTTCGAAGGCATGAAGCAGCGCTTCTTCGGCCATCTCCTCACCGGAATGCAGTGCCCCACCGTGATCCGCTCGATCCAGAGCGACCTGGACGCCGGCCGTTCCGCCGTCATCCAGCTTGTCTCCACCGGCGAGTCGCTCATGGAACGCCGGATAGCCGAAATCCCCACCTCCGAGTGGAACGACCTGTCGATCGACCTCACCCCAAGGGACGGCGTCCTCACCTACCTCCAGTACGCCTTTCCGGTCCAGCTCCAGGAAGCCTTCACCGACGACGAAGGCAACCTCCTCAGCCGTCCCGCCGTCGACGCGGACGGCATGCCGATCCTCTGCCAGGCCGCCATCCAGCGCCGCGAAAAGCTGATCGAGCAGATTGCCGCCCTCCCGCCGATCCCGACCGCGCTCGACCAGATCGTCCACCATTTCGGCCACGAGGCCGTCGCCGAGATCACCGGCCGCTCGCGCCGCGTCCTTCGCATCACCGACTCCGACGGCGAACGCCTCGCACTCCGCCGGCGCCCGGCCTCCGCAAGCCTCGCCGAGACCTCCGCCTTCATGTCGGGCGAAAAGCGCATCCTGGTCTTCAGCATGGCCGGAGGCACCGGCCGCAGCTACCACGCCGACCTGTCCTCCGGAAACACCGAGCGCCGCGTCCACTACCTCATGGAACCCGGATGGCGCGCCGACAAGGCCATCCAGGGCCTCGGCCGCACCCATCGCACCCACCAGGCATCCGCCCCCCTGTTCCGTCCCGTCACCACCGACGTGAAGGGCCAGCGCCGCTTCATCGCCACCATCGCGCGCCGCCTCGACAGCCTGGGCGCCATCACGCGGGGCCAGCGGAACTCCCAGTCCTCAATGGGCGACGGCAACGCCTCCCTCTTCCGCGAAAGCGACAACCTCGAAAGCCCCTACGCCACCGCTGCCCTGCGCCGCTTCTACATCGCCCTCCATCACGGCCGCATCGACGGCTGGTCCACCGAACGGTTCCAGGACCGCACCGGCCTCAAGATCGCGCATGAAGGCCAGCTCCTCGACGATCTGCCACCCATGCCGCGCTTCCTCAACCGACTGCTCGCTCTGCGCATCGACGACCAGAACCAGCTCTTCGCAAAACTCGAGGAACTCATCGAATCCAACATCGAACACGCCATCCAGGCCGGCACCTACGAGCTCGGCGTCGAAACCATCCGCGCCGAATCCGTCACCGTCCTCGCCCGCGAAACCCTGTGCGAGCACATCTCCGCCGGCACCACCACAGACATCGTAGAGCTCCTGCTGCGCAACCCCGTCGACTACACCAACGCCGACAACGCCCTCGACGCCGCCACTCGCCACCCCGCCGACGACGGCCTGCCGTTCCTTTGCATCAACAAGCAGTCCGGCCGCGCCGCCGTCATGCTGCCAGCGCCCACCCGCATCCAGGACGACGGCGGCATCCAGCCCCGCATACGCCTCCTCCGGCCCAGCTCCCGCTCCTACATGGCCAAGGCGGAATTCAGCGCTTCCAACTGGACCCGCGCCTCCGAGCAGAAGTGGCGCCCGCTCTGGGACGCCGAACTCGCCGGCCTCCCTACCCACCGCGAGACCCATATCCACCTCGCCGTCGGCCTACTCCTTCCCGTCTGGGACCGCATCAAGTCCGACACCATGCGCGTCCGGCGCCTCACCACCGACGACGGCCAGGCCCTCATCGGCCGCCTGATCGAGGGCGACCAGGTCCGCGACGTCCGCCGCGCCTTCGGGCTCAGCGCCGGACCGCAGCTCACCGGCGACCAGGTCATCGACGCCGTCATGCACCGCGGCAAGTCCTTTGCGTTCAACAATGGCTGGCGCCTCGCCCGCCGGCGCGTGATGGGCGCGGACCGCATCGAGATCGCAGGCCCGGTCGACACCGACATCGCCGCCCTCAAGCTGGCCGGCTGCATCGTCGAGATCATCCAGTACCGCGCCCGGATCTTCGTTCCCGACGCCAGCGCCCTGCAACGCGTCCTGGACCGCTGGCCCCTCGATACCTGACCTCCTTCCGCCAGACCACCCAGCCCACCGCGTCCTGAAGCCGGAGCCTAGCGGCGTCGGGGCGCGGCCCGGGACCCAGCGCGGACCCAGCCGCGCGCACCCCTTACCCGCGAGCAACCCAATGCCTGAACCGATCAACGTCTCCGCCGACTACTCGCTGAAGCCGAGCGAGCTCGCCGATACCCTCTCGCTGCTTGTCGAGGCCCGCGAGCCCTGCATGGTCTGGGGCCAGCCCGGAATCGGCAAAAGCGACATCGCAGACGCCGTCGCCGCCGCCACCGGCCGCCGCTACATCGACGTCCGCGCCCTGCTGCTCGATCCCGTCGACCTGCGCGGCATCCCCTGGCGCGACAAGAACGACCGCACCCGCTGGGCCTCGCCCGAGTTCCTTCCCCCGTCGAACGACAACGGCCGCTTCCTCATCAACCTGGAGGAACTTCCCTCGGCCGTGCCCATGGTCCAGGCCGCGCTCTACCAGCTCGTCCTGAACCGCCGCATCGGCGAATACGAACTGCCCCCGGGCGCGTCCCTGATCGCCTGCGGCAACCGCGAGAACGACCGGGGCGTCGTCCACCGCATGGTCGCCCCGCTGGCATCGCGCTTCGTCCATCTGGAGCTCAAGTCCGACCACCGGGACTGGTGCGCATGGGCCGCCGGCGCCGGCATTGCGCCCGAGGTCATCTTCTTCATCTCCTGCCGCCCCGAACTCCTCAACGACTTCGACCCCCAGTCGAAGGAGAAGGCCTTCGCCTGCCCCCGGACCTGGCACAAGGTCTCCAACATCGTGAACCAGCGCGCCGACCTCGACCCGAACATCGAGCGCGCACTCTTCCGCGGCGCCGTGGGCGAAGGCCCCGCCGTCGTGTTCTCCGCCTTCCTGAAGATCTGGCGCGAGATCCCGCACCCGGCCGCCGTGATCGCCGATCCGGACAATGCCGAAGTCCCGACCGAATCCGACGTCCTCGTCTCCCTCTGCGGCGCGCTCTACAACATCGCCGACGACACCAACTTCGACGCGATCGTCGCCTATGCCCGGCGCCTCCGCCGCGAGATCGGCGAGTTCCTCGTCACCATGTCCCTGAAGCGCGATCCCAGCCTGCAGAAAACCGCGGGCTTCATCCGCTGGGCCGCAACCCGCACTCAGTAAGCCTCCGACCCAAGCCTGTCCACCAGCAACCGAAAGGAAAAGGGCGATGAAATTCGCGATCGACAAGCGGCTGTTCGGACAGGCGGTCCGCTCCGCGCACGCCATCGTGCAGATGCCGGTGCGCGTCTGACCGCTCCGGCGCTTCCGTCTCCCCTGTCCCGGCCCTGGCGGCTTCGATGCCGTCAAGGTCGGCAAGGAGCTTGTCGGCGTCGCGCCCGACCTCGATCGACCCCGCTTCTGAAGGGAAGGAAAGCCGGATCCGGACGAACCTGTTGAATCCAGAATCCGGCGCGTCCTTGAACCCGTGCGCAAGAGGGAATAAGTCAATGCCCGACATGACCCCGGCAGAACTCCAGACATTCGCCGTGACCGATCCCGAAGCGGCAACCGCAATGGCTACCATCTCGATGGCCGAGTTCACGTCCGCTTTGGCCAACTCCACTGCTGCTATGGCGGTTTCCACAGCCTCCCTTGTCGATGTCACCATTGCCCTGGTCGCCGCCAGCCTCTTCGTCGGCCTCCTGCAGGTCGGCGTCGTCTGGCGCGGCATCGACAAGATGGTGGAAGCCGGCGAGAAACGCGACAAACGCTTCCAGGAGTCCATGGATGCCGAAGCAAAACGGCACAAGGAAGCCATGGATGCGCTCGCTGCCGAACGCGCCGCTACCGAAAGTCGCCACAAGCAGGCCATGGAAGCCGACGAACGGCGCCACGAGCAGAACATGAAGGCCCTCGATGCCCTCATCCGGAATACCGCTCCGGGAGCCCCCGCCTAGCCGGTTCCCGCCGGCGCCGCAGCCGGCCGCCCCGCCGACATCGCTGTAAACGCCAATCGCGGGCCCTGCGCAAGCAGCGGCCCGTTTTCGCATCCCCCATCCCCGACATCATCGGAGACCCCCCATGGACCTCACCCGGGACGCCATGCTCGTCAGCCTGCGCATCAACAACTGGTCCGGGCGCCGCTACGACCGCGAAGCCAGCCAGGACGTCACCGCGCGAAACGACGCCGACCCGAGCGCCGGCCGCTTCAACAAGCGCCTTCTGCCGAAAACCGCCTTCGCCGACATGACGAAGACGATGAGCAAGGCCCGCACCCTCCACTACGAGAACTCCCTGCCCTGGGACGACACCGGCGCGCGCCTCCTCACGGTCGCGAATTACGACCACTACACCGCCACCATCGACGAACTCTCCGAACAGCTCGTCCGCGAACGCAATGTTTTCATCGCCGAATACGGACCCAATATCGACCAGGCACGCATCGGCCTGGGCGGACTTTTCCGTATCGAAGACTATCCGAGCCAGGACTCGCTCAGGCACCGCTTCGCCATCCGCTACCGCATCGTGCCGGTCCCGGACGCCGAACATTTCATCGCGGACCTCGCCGCCGGCGATGCGGACCGCGTCAAGCGCGACATCGAGAACCTCGTCCAGGAACGCCTCGAAGACGCGATCACCGACCTCTACAAGCGCCTTGGCGAAGCCGTGGACCACGTCGTCCAGCGCCTCGACGTCGACGCCGAAGGCAAGCCGCTGATCTTCAGGAACAGCCTGATCGGCAACATCCGCGACCTGGTCGATATCGTGCCGCGGCTCAACATCTTCGGCGACCAACGCCTCGCCCAGCTCTGCCAGCAGGTCAAGGACCGCATCGCCAGCGTCGATCCCGACGAGCTCAGGCCATCGTCCTCGTTCAACCCGGCCACGCGCCAGCGCGTCAAACGCGACGCCGAGGACCTCGCCGCGAAGTTCGCCGGCTACTTCGCCCCGCCCGGCGCCGCCCTCAAGGAAGCCGCCTGATGACCTCCCGCGCCCTCAACGACGCCGCGACACGCCTCAGCAGGTGCGTCACGGCCCTGCTCCAGGACCAGCCCTTCTTCGGCAACCTGACCCTTCGCCTGCCTCTCCGGCCGGACCTCAGCCGCCAGACCATCGCGAGCGACGGCAAGGAGATCCGCTTCTCGCCCGAATGGGTGACCGATACCGAAGCCGACCTCCTGAAGACCGCTCTGGCCCGCATCGTCACCGCCTGCGCGCTGAAACACCACACACGCCGGCGAAACCGGGATCCGCAGGTCTGGCAGCTCGCCTCGCAACTCGTCACCCATCCCCTCCTTCAGGATGCCGGCTTCACCCTTCCCGAAGGCGCCGAGTGCTGGCCGGACTGCAGCGTCGAGGAGGCCTACAACCGGCTGATCGAAAACGATCCCGGCAACCCCGATCCCACTGCCGATCCCGACAACGCGCAGCCTCCGGCCGACGCCACCGGCAACTCGCCCTCCCCACCCGGTCCGGACTCCGGGTCCGACGACGACGACCCGACCGACCCCGGCCCCGAAGACACTTCCAGCGACGCCGGCGACGGCGACGGCACCTCCCATTCTTCCGGGACCAGCTTCGATCCCTCCGGCACCGGCGAGGTCCTCGACGCCGACGAGCGCGCCGGCGCGACCCGGCCTGCCGATCTCGCGATCGAGGAGCAGACCTGGGACGAGGCCATGCACCAGGCCGCCCAGCTTGCGCGCGTCCAGGGCAACCTTCCCGGCGCCATCCAGGAAACCGTCGACAACGCCCACAGGAGCGTTCTCGACTGGCGCTCGCTCCTGCGCCGCTACCTCACCGACGCCGCAAGCGCCGACTATTCCTGGAGCGCCCCCAACCGCCGCTATATCGACAGCGGCCTCTATCTGCCCTCCATCCGCTCCGAGGGCATCAACGAGATCGCCATCGTCATCGACACCTCGGCCTCGCTGCCGTCTCGCGTCCTCGACGAATTCTGGGCCGAGATCCGCGAGATCGCGACCGACGTCCGCCCGGAGACCCTCATTCTCCTCCAGGTCGACTCCGTTCTCCAGGACGCCTGCGAATACGCCGCCTCCGACCTGCCTGACAGCATCACGCTCAAGGGACGCGGCGGCACAGACTTCCGCCCGGGCTTCGAATGGCTGGAACAGCAAGGCCGCCATCCCGGCTGCTGCATCTATCTCACCGACATGGAGTGCGACAGCTATCCCGACGCCGAGCCCCTCTTTCCGGTCATATGGGTCAACTACGGCCCAACCCCGGACGAGTACTGCACCGAGCCCTGGGGCGAGCGCATCGACATGCATCTTGCCTGACCCCACCAGCCCCCCTTCCCCATCGGTCGAGCTTCAGGAAAGCCCTCCTTCTGCGAATCCCTTGGGCCGATCGCCCTGTCCATACCAGGACCCGCCATCCGTCCCCAAAGCCCCGGAAGAGCCTCACGCATGCCCCCTGCACGACAGGACACGGGCTGACAACCTCAATTCGATCCTTGCACAGAAAGGCCTCCGCCGATGACCCCCGAACCCGGACTCCCCGAGATTCCCGACCGTCTTTCCGATCTCATCCGCCTCGCCATTGACGGCGCCCGCAGCCTCGACAGCTCCGTCTATACGCCGTCATACAATAGCTGGCACACCCCGTTCTCCGACGCCAAATGCCATTTCTGCGACGCTGGCGCCGTGATCGCCGCAACCCTCGTGCCGGCCTGCGACCGGTATAAGGGCTACCTGAATCTCAGGCCGAACGACTTCCCTCACCCTTGGAAGCACGCCCTTCTCGCTCTCGACGCCGCCCGCGAAGGCGACGTCTACCTGGCCTATGCCCATCTCGGTCACGCCCACTGTCCGGGCGAGCCCATCGACGACACCCCTTACGACACGACCGTCCAGGACATCCTCGACACGCTCGGCCCGAACGGGAAATCCGAATACGGCGACTGGGACGCCTTCCACGTGCATCTCGCCTGGATGGAGGAACTCGCATCCCGGCTCGATCGCATCGAGCCCTCCGACCTTCCCGACCCGGCCATCGCGCAGATGCCGCCGCGCGCCTGAGCGATCCAGCACCCGCCCGTCCCCGCATCCCCTTCCCGATCGCCCACAATCCCCTCCAGACACCGGAGCCGCCCATGCCCCGCAACCTCCATCCCCCGGAGCCCGGCCACTATTCCCCCTGGGGACCGGTCGACGCCGCCATACCCTTCGCCGAGGGAATCGTGTCCGTCCACACCCCCTCCCATGGCGGGATATGGCTCTCCAACGACCGTCTCGCCCAAATGCCCCCCGACGAACGCTCCACCGACGGCTGGTACGAGGAAGACTGCGAAGCCGCCTTCCCCCTCCGCCGCTTTCGCGACGAGGTCCTGCACGTCTGTCCCGCGCACAAGCTCGATCCCT